>NZ_JBXSQJ010000004.1:0-184982 GCF_057063585.1 Gilliamella sp. X-60
TTGAACGATTTAATCGTACCTATCGTACTGAAGTACTCGATTTATATCTTTTTAACAACTTAGCACAAGCAAGGAGAATAACCGAAGAATGGTTAACGATTTATAATACCGAAAGACCGCATGAGGCATTAAATAACATGACACCGATTGAGTATAAAACACTAAAACAAGCAGCATGATTTTCTACTTGAATCTTGTACTAAGTTTGGAGTATTTACATATTAACCCTCGCATTAATCAAAAATTCACGAACTCTATTTACCAACAAACATATGGAAAAGACGAGAAAGTAATACAGACATTTATAAAGATGTAGCATGATGAGTAAATATTCGAAGATTCAAAAGATAGAAAACAAAAGTTTAAACGATCCTACATATTAGAATATCAAGCTGATTAGCAAACTTTTCTCTATCTCTGTTTGAAAAAGGAGAAGGACCTTTAGACTGTATTCCGCTAGCTCGCATCGTTTCCATAAAATCTCGCATAGTTAATCGTTCTTTAATTGTATCAAGTGTATATTGTTCTCCTCGTGGTGTGAGGACTAAAGCACCTTTATTTAAAATCTCTGATGCAAGTGGAATGTCAGACGTAATGACTAAATCATTTTTTTTAACCAACTCAATAATTTTATTGTCTGCAACATCAAATCCTTTTTCAACTTGCAAGCTTTTAATATAAGGCGAGGAGGGGGGATATAGCCGCTGATTAGCAATTAATACAACATTAATTGCTTTCCGGTTAGCTACTCGATATAAAATCTCTTTAATTGGGTTTGGGCATGCATCGGCATCAATCCAAATGTTCATAACAAGTATGTCTATATTATAAAATATCAATTGCTAGCAATTATAGCTGTTATTAGGGGAAAAGTGCTATTCATTTTTTGTGAAAATATTTTAGGTAAACCAGCAGTTTATTCTATTTTATGAATTTATTTATGTTGATATAAACTGATTCTTTCTATTTAAAATTTTGATGATAAGTGGTAATATATCCGACCAATTTATTTATGTACGCAAGTGCGCTTTCGTGTGGCGCACCACTGTTATAAGGATTTATTATGCCAATTATTACTCTTCCTGATGGAAGTCAACGCCAATTTGATAAACCCGTTACCGTTTTAGAAGTTGCACAAAGTATTGGTGCAGGGCTGGCAAAAGCTTGTATAGCTGGACGTGTAAATGGTGAGCGTAAAGATGCCTCTGATATCATTGAGCAAGATGCAACATTAGCCATCATTACTACTAAAGACGAAGATGGACTTGAAATTATACGCCATTCTTGTGCGCATTTATTAGGTCATGCGATTAAGCAATTATGGCCTGATACACAAATGGCAATCGGTCCAACAATTGATAATGGCTTTTATTATGACGTTGATTTAGATCACTCATTAACGCAGGAAGATCTTGATGCATTAGAAAAACGCATGCATGAATTGGCTAAAAAAGATTATGAAGTAAAAAAAGAAGTCGTTAGTTGGGAACGAGCTAGAGAAGTATTTTGGGAGCGACGTGAACCATATAAAATTGCTATCTTGGATGAGAATATCCCTAAAGATTCAAAACCAGCACTTTATCACCACGAAGAATATATTGATATGTGTCGTGGACCACATGTTCCTAATATGCGTTTTTGCCACCATTTTAAATTGCAAAAAGTTGCAGGTGCTTATTGGCGTGGTAATAGTGACAATAAAATGTTACAACGCATTTATGGAACAGCATGGGCAGATAAAAAACAACTTGATAGCTATTTACAATTTTTAGAAGAAGCGGCTAAACGTGATCACCGTAAAATAGGTAAACAGCTTGATCTTTATCATATGCAAGAAGAAGCACCCGGTATGGTATTTTGGCATAATGATGGATGGATTATCTTCCGTGAACTTGAGGTTTTTGTTCGCACTAAATTAAAAGAGTACGATTATCAAGAAGTCAAAGGTCCGTTTATGATGGATCGTGTTTTGTGGGAAAAAACAGGGCATTGGGGTAATTATAAAGAGTTAATGTTTGTCACTTCATCTGAAAATCGTGAATATTGTATTAAGCCAATGAACTGTCCAGGGCACGTACAGATTTTTAATCAAGGTTTAAAATCTTATCGTGATTTACCATTACGTATGGCGGAATTTGGTAGCTGTCATCGAAACGAGCCATCTGGATCTTTACACGGATTGATGCGTGTTCGAGGTTTCACCCAAGATGATGCACATATTTTTTGTACTGAAAGTCAAATTCGCAGTGAAGTTAATAGTTGTATCAAAATGGTTTATGATACTTATAGTACTTTCGGTTTTACAGATATTACTGTTAAGTTATCCACTCGTCCAGAAAAACGAATCGGTAAAGATGAAACATGGGATCTTGCAGAAAAAGATTTGGCCGAATGTTTAACTGAAAACGGCATTGATTTTGAATACCTACCAGGTGAGGGTGCCTTTTATGGACCAAAAATCGAGTTTACTCTACATGACTGTCTAGGGCGTGCATGGCAATGTGGTACTGTTCAATTAGACTTTATGCTACCAGAACGTTTAGATGCAACTTATGTTGGTGAAGACAACGAACGTCATGTTCCCGTTATGATTCATAGAGCTATTTTAGGTTCAATGGAGCGCTTTATGGGAATCTTAACAGAAAACTGCGCAGGATTTTTTCCTACATGGCTTGCTCCATTGCAAGTTGCAGTAATTAATATTACCGATAATCAAGCTGAATATGCAAAACAATTAACCGCGCAACTACAAAAAGTTGGCATTAGAGCAAAAGCGGACTTGAGAAATGAGAAAATAGGGTTTAAAATTCGCGAGCATACTCTTAAACGTGTTCCTTATATGTTTGTTTGTGGAGACAAAGAAATGGAATCAGGAACAATTTCAGTTCGAACTCGCCAAGGTAAAGATCTTGGTAGCTTTGAAGTGAAACATGTTATAGAATTGTTGCTTAACGAAATTCATAGTCGTTCATTAGAACAAATGAATTAATGATAAATTAATTTGGAGGAATGAGATATTAAAGTCAGTAAACGAATTCAGTCAACACGAGCACATAAGATTAACGATGAAATTACCGCTCGTGAGGTGAGATTAACCGGCGTCGATGGTGAGCAGCTCGGTATAGTAAGCTTAGATGAAGCTTTAAAACAAGCTGAAGAGGCAACTTTAGATTTAGTTGAAATAAGCCCTAATGCAGAGCCACCTGTTTGTCGAATTATGGATTATGGCAAGTTCCTCTATGAAAAGAGTAAAGCAACAAAAGAGCAGAAGAAAAAGCAAAAGGTTGTTCAGGTTAAGGAAATTAAGTTCCGACCTGGTACAGACGAAGGCGACTATCAGGTAAAACTCCGCAGCCTGATTCGCTTTCTTGAAGATGGCGATAAAGCTAAAGTCACATTACGTTTTCGTGGTCGTGAAATGGCTCACCAACAGTTAGGTTCTGAAATGCTTGATCGCATTAAAGAAGACTTAGCTGATTTGGCGATCATTGAGTCTTATCCAACTAAGATTGAAGGTCGGCAAATGATTATGGTACTTGCGCCGAAGAAGAAATAATGGTTTGACAAGCTAGTTTTCGATTTATTGAAAATTACACCATTATTTTATTTTTATTAACAATGCGAAGTGGAAATTAATAAAATGCCTAAAATTAAAACTGTAAAAGGCGCAGCAAAGCGCTTTAAAAAAACAGCTTCTGGTGGCTTTAAGCATAAGCAAGCTAACAAAAGCCATATCCTAACTAAAAAATCAACTAAACGTAAACGTCATTTACGTGGTTTGACGACTGTGTCAAAAGGCGATTTAGGTTTAGTTACTGCGTGTGTTCCATACGCTTAATTTTGGTTAATTATTTAGAGGATATAGTTTATGGCTCGTGTTAAACGTGGTGTTATTGCTCGTGCACGTCACAAGAAAATTTTAAAACAAGCAAAAGGTTATTATGGAGCTCGTTCACGTGTATATCGTGTTGCTTTCCAAGCTGTAATTAAAGCTGGACAATATGCTTACCGTGACCGTCGTCAACGTAAACGCCAATTCCGTCAATTATGGATTGTTCGTATTAATGCTGCAGCTCGTCAATGTGGTCTTTCTTATAGCCGTTTTATCAATGGTTTAAAGAAAGCATCAATTGAAATTGATCGTAAGATCCTTGCTGACATTGCTGTATTTGACAAAAATGCATTTGCTGCATTAGTTGAAAAAGCAAAAGCAGCGCTATAATGACTTGATAAAAGCCGAGTTATCTCGGCTTTTATCATTTTAATTTTGATATTTTTGAAGAGTAAATTAATTATGAAGATAGTTATTTTTCGTTTCTTTTTTGGTTTCTGTTGCAATATAAATTCCTGAGGCAAAGAAAAAACGAAAAATGATTATAAAAGCCTCAAAAGAGGCTTTTTTTATGCAATGAACAATAAGCAGGAGAACTGTATGTCTCAATTAGTTGAACTGGTTAATAATGCCAAATCCGCTATTGAAAGTGCTAATGACATTAATACGATCGAACAAATTCGTGTGGAATATTTTGGTAAAAAAGGCTATTTTACAATGCAAATGGCTTCATTACGCGATGTTCCTGCCGATGAGCGTCCGGCTGTCGGTCAAAAAATCAATGAGGCAAAACAAGAAGTCATTGAAATATTAAATCAAAAGCGCAATCTTTTAGAGCGTCAGGCTCTTGATGCAAAGCTGGCAAACGAAACAATAGATATCACTTTGCCAGGTAAAACACTTGAATTAGGTGGATTACATCCAGTCACAAAAACAATTAATCGATTAGTTGATTTTTTTGGTGAGTTGGGTTTTGTTGTTGAAACAGGTCCAGAAATTGAAGATGACTACCATAATTTTGATGCACTGAATATTCCGGCTCATCATCCTGCGCGTGCTGATCACGATACATTTTGGTTTGATGCAAAACGATTATTAAGAACACAGACGTCAACTGTGCAAATTCGCACCATGGAAAACCAAAAACCCCCAATCCGAATCATTGCACCAGGTAGAACTTATCGCAATGATTATGATCAGACTCATACGCCTATGTTCCACCAAATGGAAGGCTTACTGGTTGATAAGGATATCAGTTTTACACATTTAAAAGGGTTATTACACGATTTTCTTCATTGTTTTTTTGAAGATAATATGGAAATTCGTTTTAGACCAGCCTATTTCCCATTTACAGAACCTTCAGCTGAAGTTGATATTAAAGCTAAAAACGGTAAATGGTTAGAAGTGTTAGGTTGTGGAATGGTACATCCTAATGTATTACGTAATGTAGGCATTGATCCTGAAATCTATAGTGGTTTTGCTTTTGGTATGGGTATAGAGCGATTAACCATGCTACGTTACGGTGTCACTGATTTGCGTTCTTTTTTTGAAAATGACTTACGTTTCTTAAAGCAATTTAATTAATTCTGGAGATCAAAACATGAAATTTAGTGAAAATTGGCTACGTGAATGGATCAATCCAGAAATTAGTAGCGAAACGCTTGCCAATCAATTGACAATGGCTGGTTTAGAAGTCGAGGATGTCGAAAAAGTAGCGGGCGATTTTACTGGAGTAGTTGTCGGTAAAGTTGTTGAATGTATGCAACATCCGAATGCAGATAAACTTCGCGTAACAAAAGTTGATATAGGTAAAGCCGAACTACTTGATATTGTTTGTGGTGCGCCAAATTGCCGTCAAGGTTTAACTGTTGCTTGTGCAACAGTGGGGGCAGTATTACCTGGCGATTTTAAAATTAAAGCGGCTAAATTACGAGGCGAACCTTCGGAAGGAATGCTTTGTTCTTATTCTGAATTGGGAATTTCGGATGATCATAATGGGATCATTGAGTTGCCAGATGATGCACCTTTAGGCATGGATATTCGTGAATATTTAAACCTTAATGACGTTATAATAGATATTAGTGTTACACCAAATCGAGCGGATTGTTTTGGAACTGTTGGCATTGCCAGAGATATTTCCGCAGTTAACAATATTGCTATGAAAGAACTAAAAGTTGATAGTGTATCTGCAACAATTAATGATACATTACCAATCCAGATAGATGAACCGAAAGCAGCACCACGTTATTTAGGTCGTGTAATTAAAGGCATCAACGTTAATGCCCCAACGCCATTATGGATGAAAGAAAAACTACGCCGTGGTGGAATCCGCTCTATTGATGCAATCGTTGATATTACCAACTATGTATTATTAGAACTTGGTCATCCAATGCATGCGTTCGATTTGGCTGAAATAGAGAAGGGGATTGTTGTTCGTTATGCCCAAAAAGAGGAGAAACTTGTTTTACTTAATGGTAATGAAGTTAAACTTAATGATAAAACCTTAGTTATTGCTGATCACCAAAAAATCTTAGCATTAGCAGGAATCATGGGGGGTGAAAAATCAGGCGTAACGCAATCGACTAAAGATGTGTTTCTTGAATCTGCGTTTTTTAATCCATTAGCAATAACAGGTAAAGCTCGTGAATATGGTTTACATACAGAAGCGTCACACCGTTATGAGCGTGGAGTCGACCCATCTCTACAATTTGTAGCAATGGAACGAGCTAGCAAATTATTAATTGATATCTGTGGTGGTGAAGCTGGTCCAATTATTGATGTAACGCATAAAGAAGAACTTCCTGTACAAGCAACTATCCAGTTACGTCGCAATAAAATTGATCGTATTATTGGTTATACAATCGAAACACAAAAGATCACTGATATTTTAGTTAGACTCGGTTGTGAAGTTGAATACAAAGAGAATGTGTGGGTTGTAAAATCACCAAGTTGGCGTTTTGATTTACAAATTGAAGAAGATCTAGTTGAAGAAATAGCTCGAATCTACGGATATAACAATATCCCAAATGCTAACCTGAAGATTGAATCAGTAATGAGACCAAAACCAGAAAGTCAAATATCATTACGAAGAGTAAAAGACTTATTGGTTGATAAAGGGTATCAAGAAGCTGTTACATATAGCTTTGTTGATCCAAAAGTTCAGCAAATTCTTCATCCTGAACAGCCTGGAATCAAGCTACCTAACCCGATTTCAAGTGAAATGTCAGTCATGCGTTTATCACTATGGTCTGGGTTATTAGACGCGGTATTATACAACCAAAATCGTCAGCAAGCACGTATACGGTTATTTGAAACAGGTCTACGTTTTATACCAGATGAAAAATGTGAATTAGGTGTACACCAAGAACTGATGTTATCTGGTATCGTTACAGGTAGTTTGTACGAAGAACACTGGCAGCTTCCGAAAAAGCACGTGGATTTCTACGATCTTAAAGGTGATATTGAGTCAATTTTTTCACTTTTAGGCTGTGCGGATAAAGTGCAATTTAAGAAATCGCAGCTTACTACCTTACATCCAGGACAGAGTGCAGATATTTATTTAAATGATGATATAGTAGGCTATTTTGGTGTCTTACATCCAGAAATTGAAAAAAAATTATCTTTAAATAGTAAAACGCTTGTTTTTGAAATAAATTTAGCTAAAATTGGTAGCAAGAAAGTACCTGTTGCTCAAGATTTATCAAAGTATCCATCGAACAAACGGGATATAGCTATTGTTGTATCAAATACAATTCCAGTAGCAGATATTATTTCTGAGTGTAAGCAAGCTGGTGGTGAGCAACTTATAAAAGTTAATCTGTTTGATGTTTATCAAGGCGAAAATATCAAGGAAGATCAAAAAAGTCTTGCTATCAGTTTGATTTTGCAAGATAAATCGCGTACACTTGAAGAAGAAGATATAACAAACATTGTAAGTAAGTGCGTCACTGCTTTACAAAATCGTTTTGAAGCCCTATTAAGAGAATAATAACTATGACATTAACTAAAGCTGATATTGCAGATCGTCTTGCCGAAAAATTTAACATTGATCGTCAAGAAGCTAAAGTCCTTGTTGAACTCTTTTTTGAAGAGATCCGAGTGGCTTTAGAAAAAGGAGAGCCCGTAAAATTATCTGGATTTGGTAATTTTGCAGTACGTGATAAGAATTCACGTCCAGGACGTAATCCAAAGACAGGCGAAAGTGTGGATATCTCTGCTCGTCGAGTTGTTACATTTAGACCTGGAATTAAATTTAGAGAGCGTGTAGAAAAAAATTTAGTTATCTAGTTGCTAAGTTTTGATCCTACTTTTGCAATATAATGCCTTTCTTTTATTGAATATATTAGAAGGGCGTAGTAATTTTTGATAAAAATAGTTGTATTAGTTTCTTAAATAAAGCATAATAATACCTCCAATGGAGGCTCTATGGGTCCTCTTGCAACATTTTTTTGCTCATCAGGTCAGGTCCGGAAGGAAGCAGCCAAAGTAAAAAGCATGTGTGTGGGATGTGGCTGATAGAGTCTCCTCCAGTACTTTCTCATCGGTTATTTACTTCATTATGTTATAAAATATTTAATTTGCTTTATGTTTAACAAACAAGCAAATATCGCATATTCCTCAAAATATACTTATATTGATAGTTGTATCTAGGCTGTATTTTTGCGATCATAAGCAGTGTGTTATTAATTAAAATTCATGATATTGCAATTTAATTTAATCATTAAGAATTTGAAATACATGTAATATATAAAAAGAGAAAAATTATGATGCGAGTTGGATTATTTATTCTAACTAACTTAGCGGTTATGTTAGTATTTGGAATTATTCTAAGTATTTTAGGTGTTGATTCACATAGTACCTTAGGATTACTTATTTTTGCAGCAATCTTTGGTTTTGGAGGATCTTTTATATCCCTTCTATTGTCTAAGCGAATGGCTTTGCGGTCAGTAGGGGGACAAATCATAACTCAACCTAGTAATAGTCAAGAACAATGGTTAATTGATATTGTTCGTCGCTTATCAACAGAACTTAATATAAAAATGCCAGATGTTGCTATTTATGATGCTCAAGACGTTAATGCTTTTGCGACTGGTGCAACTAAAAATAGCTCTCTTGTTGCGGTAAGTTCAGGTTTATTAAATACGATGACCCAAGATGAAGCTGAAGCAGTGATTGGCCATGAAATGAGTCATGTCGCAAACGGTGATATGGTTACAATGACTTTATTACAAGGTGTACTGAATACTTTTGTTATTTTTATTTCACGAACTTTAGCGTCTGTTGTAGCTCAAGCACTAGATGATCGCAATCGCGGCTTATCACAATTAACATATTTTATAATAGTTATGGTATTTGAAACGGTCTTTGGTATTTTAGCTAGTCTTATCGCAATGTGGTTTTCTCGTTATCGAGAGTTTCACGCTGATGCTGGTTCGGCTAAATTGGTTGGAAGCACAAAAATGATTGCCGCTTTAGAAAAACTCAAAACTAGCTATGAGCCAAACGAAGATACTTCAATTTTAGCATTTTGTATTAATGGTGCTAAAAAAGCGAAATTTTCAGAATTATTTATGTCTCATCCTCCCTTAGAAAAACGTATAGAAGCCTTACGGAACAATACTTACCAAAGTTAACGTTAGCTAAGCTATAACAATATTTATACGCAAACGTATACTTACCTGAAACTTTTTGACAAGCATTAGGGAATTAACAATAATGCTTGTCAAATAAAGATTAAACTATCAAAAATTTACATTTTTTAAGAGTTCATCATGCTATATCATAGTGCCAATAATAAATTAGAATTACTTAGCCCCGCTAAAAATATTGAAATTGCTCAGCAAGCCATTTTACATGGCGCAGATGCCGTGTATATTGGTGGACCGAGCTTTGGTGCTAGGCATAATGCAGGTAATTCCGTTAGCGATATTGCTCAGTTAGTTGAATTTGCTCATCGTTATTATGCAAAAGTGTTTGTAACCTTAAATACCATTCTTCACGATAACGAACTTGAACCAGCAAGACAACTTATATGGCAGTTTTATGATGCGGGTATTGATGCGTTAATTGTGCAAGATATGGGTATTTTAAATATGGATATTCCACCCATAGATTTACATGCTAGCACTCAAATGGATATTAGAACACCTGAAAAAGCCAAATTCTTGTCTGATGTTGGTTTTTCACAAATAGTATTGGCTCGTGAACTTAATTTAGCTGAGATAAGCAAAATTAATGAGCAGATTGATGCAAAAATAGAGTTTTTTATACATGGTGCACTTTGTGTGGCATTTTCGGGACAGTGTTATATCTCTCATGCACAAACAGGGCGTAGTGCGAATCGGGGAGATTGTTCCCAAGCTTGTCGGCTTCCTTTTACCTTAAAAGATGATCAAGGCCGTATTGTTGCTTACGAAAAACATTTATTATCAATGAAAGATAATAATCAATCGGATAATTTGAACGAATTAATTCAAGCCGGTGTGAGATCTTTCAAAATAGAAGGACGTTACAAAGATTTAAGTTATGTCAAAAATATTACCGCTTTTTATCGTCAAAAAATAGATAATATTTTAACTCAATCATCAGATTTACAACCTGCTTCAAGCGGTCGAACAGAACACTTTTTTACACCTGATCCTAACCGAACATTTCATCGAGGAAGTACAGATTATTTTCTGCACGGAAGAAAACCAAATATAGGCGCTTTCAATTCACCTAAATTTATTGGTTTGCAAGTTGGAGAGATAATCAGAATTACGCCTAAAACCATCGATATTAAATCCGAGAAAATGTTAGCTAACGGAGATGGTTTAAATGTACTGATAAAACGAGAGATTTTTGGATTCAGAGCCAATAAGGTAGAAAAACTTTCGGTCAATCAATACCGAATTTACCCAAATGAAATTCCTAAACTACTTTTTTCAGTTAAATTACCTTATGTGGTTAATCGAAATCTTGATCACGTGTGGCAACAAAATTTATTAAAAGAATCAAGTAACCGCAGAATTGGTGTGTCATTTGAACTATATGATATCGAAAATGGTATTGAGCTAAAAGCAAAAAGCGAAGAGGGGATTTGTGTTAAATTAAAACTAACTAGCTCATTCGATCTTGCAGAACAACCAAATAAATCATTATTAAATATTAGAGATAATTTATCTAAACTAGGTCAATCTATATATTATTTAACTGATTTTGATGTAAATCTATCGAAAATTTATTTCATTCCAAGTAGCCAATTAAACCAATTTAGACGGGATGCTATTGATAAATTGACTGCCACAAGATTAGCGAATTATCATCCCGAAAAACGTAAACCTGAGCAGAAGCCAGCTCCAATTTATCCTGAAAATCATTTAAGCTTTTTAGCCAACGTTTATAATCATAAAGCAAGAGAATTTTATACACAACATGGCGTTGAGTTAATCGAAAGTGCCTATGAAGCTCATGAAGTTAAAGATGATGCACCATTAATGATAACGAAACATTGCTTACGATTTGCTTTTAATTTGTGTCCAAAACAAGCAAAAGGGATTCAGGGAGTTAAAACCAAAGTTACACCAATGAAATTGATTCAAAATAATGAAGAATTACTATTAAAGTTTAATTGTAAAGCTTGTGAAATGCAAGTTTGGGGTAAAATCAAAAAACACATTCTAAAAATGCCTCTTCCTGGTAGCGATGTTATTTTTATGACAAAAAATTAAAGTATCTAAAAGTAGTAGCGGAAAGTTCGCAATAATGCACGTTATTTAACATAATATACATTATTTTTACTTTAACATTTTGATATTTAATGTTTTTTATTGTGTAAAGGTGAGGGCGATAATTTTTCCACAAATTAGTTTTTGAAAGATATAAATCATTTATTAATTAAAACAAAAAATACCATTGAGTTAGCATTCGTAATTACCAGTTCAGCGTTGAAAATATCGGGTAATCCTAGTCAGTAATGGCGGTTTGTTTTGCAAACAAAATCGCATGATGATATCGGTGGTCGTTATGGGCAATATGTCGATTTGATGGAAATTTGTAAGCTGTCGGGTTGCGCACTTGGTGCTCGTACTGTTGAGTTTTGCATCAATGGTGATTTGCAAGTTCGAGATCTTAATCATCCTTTTGAATCTTTGCCGTCGAGTTTCGGTAGTTTAGCGGTGAAAATTCATGCTGGCTCTATAACTATGAAGCCTTGTGTCGAGATAAAGGCGAGTCCTGCTAAATTGTTACAAGGTCACAATGTTTTTGGTTCTGAAAATTTAGAATTATGTGCAACTGAATTATTGAGCGGTTTAGCATATGGTATGCCTAAACTTTTTGATTTATTAGATATTTCTAATACAAATTTGGACTGGATTGATGTTACTTATTCAGCTCATGTTGATAATGAGCTAATAGCTCAACAAGTGATTGATTCATTGAAAAATGTTACTAGCGGTCAAACAAAAAAATCACGTTATAACAGAGAATATCAAACTACTGTTGAATGGAATACAGGTAGTCAACTTAAGTCATTGAAAGTTTATCTTAAATTTTACGAAGTCATCAATCAATTATCAGAATTAGAAAAATTATCATTATCTAAACCGCAAGATCATTTATTACAACGAAAAATCAAAATCTTATCAAATCCCGAGTTAATTAATTGGGCTAAAAAATGCGTTAGATTTGAAGCACGGTTAAAGCATAGTTATTTAGAAAAGCATAATATACCCGGAAATTTATTTAAATTTATTAAATATCAACAAGATAAACAAAACAATGGCATTAATATTATTAAAGAATTATGGCAGACAGCATTATAGCAGTTAAAGGCGCAGAAATGAATATTTATGATGATAAACGTATACGAACATTATTAAATGATAGTTATTTTACTATTACTAGAGCTGGGAAAATCTCATATTCAAAAATAACGTAATTCCTTTATGTAGGGTTATTAATATCGACTTTGGTCGTCAGCGTCCAGACTGATATGTTGAACCGATTTCATTTTATGATGATATTAAAAATTTGGAATATCTAAAAGCTGTTTAATGATTAAGTGAATTTAAATTGACGACATGATTTTGTTGGTTGTATCTACAGAATTCACGTACGTTTATCTTGGTGCGCGTAATGTAAAATGCGTTATGTTGAAGTCGCAGATTGTAAAATGTTGGCCGACTCAGTCGGCTAACAATCAAGAATTTAGCATAACGTCATTATGCGAATTAATATTTATTACTCAATGATTTCTGTGGTAGCAATTGTTCCATAATAAGTTATATAAAGAAATGTACCGTTTGAAAAGGATCCAATTGCTGTTGATATTTTTACGCCATATATGGTATTACCGTTACCTAACTCTTTGGCTGAATTAACAAAATTATCATAAGCCTCTTGATGTTCATTTTTATTGCGTTCTACAAGACCTCTAATAAATCCTTTTTTTGATATTTCAATTGGGTACGTTGTTTCAATAATACCGTGAATTTCTTTTATTCTCATATTATTAGGCAAAGTGTCTGCGGTTATTATATTCATAATTATTTATCCTTATATTCATTTTGATTAATATAGAAATAGTTCAACTTTGTAACAACATGTTACAAATAGCTTGTTATTTATACAACCACTTTTTACGCCAATTAAGTTTTAAGTTCGGATGTTCAGTGACACCCGAGACACCCGAACTTTACCATGGTTTACCATGGTTATTTATTTTTTTTGCTTGCTAATTTTATATAGTCTTCATCTGTTATATTTTCTATACCTTTTTTTATTAATATTTTTAATATTTCAGTATCTTTTAATGATGTTTTAGTTAATACGACGGCTTTTACTGTTTCATCTTGTATTTTTTTCCACGTTATATCGTCTATATGTTTGCTGGGCATTTTTACCTCCAACTTTAAAATTTAATTTTATCATTTCTGTTATTCTGATCTGTTATTCTGATTAATGTTTTTCTTGACAAATTAGAATCTAAGAAATTAGAATCCATCTATAAAATAATTTCTCAGATTCTAAGAAATCTTTCGAGAGAATAATAAAATTTATGTTTTTGGACTGGTTGGCAATAGAACAGGATTTTGGTCATCAACTCCCGCTTATTGGGGATGTTGCTTATCAACGCATATTTTTAGAAACAGGGGAAGCGAGCTCTTTATCTCAACCTGCTTATAAGCATTCTGGTTCATTTTGTGATTCTGTTCTGATTAAGATTTCTGGCTCGGTATTAAAAATGTCGGGAAATCCTTCTCGGTGGGGACGTATAGAGAATCTGTTCGGTTTACGTTCTGTTGATAATTGTGTTGATGTTTACAACAAAATTTTAACTGAACTTAATTTACCCGTATTTACAAAATGCACTAAATTGCAGTTTAGACAACCTAATGGTTCAAAAATAGAAACTTTTTCTGACGGAGCAATTATAAAAGAACTGCATATCACATCAAATAAAACGGTTGGCGCAGGCAACGTTAATGATTATTTAACAGGGTTATCGACTTTAAACTATCGTTACAGTGTCCCACGATTACACAGTAACGGTCAATCTGTGGATTGGCTATCAAAAAATGGTAATGCACATCTGATTTATCCAACTGTCTACAATAAAGCCCATGAACTTGAATTACACAGCATAACAAAAATTAAAAATAAATTTGGTGAAAACTCAATAGAATTTAAATACTTAATTGACGTAATAGAATATTGTAAAAATAACGGTGTAGTACGATTTGAACAAAAATTAAAATCCCGATTTTTAAAACGAGAGAATTTACATTACTGGGGATTATCAGACTATACACGATTAAATAAACTACATGATGAATTTTTAAACTTAGATAAGAAGCTATCGGTGAATGCTATGGATTTTGAAACTATCAGCGAACGATTGATAAGATGCGGTGTGGTTGATACTACACGAGCAGCTAATACGACCGCTATGTATGCCATTCAATGGATGCATGGACAAACGTTTAATTTTGAAAAATCTCAGGTGCAAATACACAGAGCAAGATTACGAAAAATCGGCATCGATATAGCACAACGTTGTAACTTAGCTAAGTTTAGTCCAGTGACGGTTAAAGAAATAAGGAAAGTGGAAGTTGCGGATTGTCGGATCCCTGATTGGTATAAGATGCCGCAAATTTTTAAATTAGCGTCATGATTTTGTTGGTTGCATCTACAGAATTCACGTACGTTTATCTTGGTGCGCGTAATGTATATTATGTTAAATAACGTGCATTATTACAAACTAATTAATATAATAAAAATATTATTTATTAGTGAGCAATTGTTGTTTTATTATAAAATATGATAATCTAATGAATTATGATTATTTCTTTTGGTTAATATGCAAAATATTTTTAAGACACTACGTTCAAAAAGTTATTCTGTTCCATGTGAATTATGTAGTATAGGCTCTCTTTGTATTCCCATGATGCTCAACAATAAGATAGATAGCATTTTAAATCGCAAAGTATCTTATAGCAAAGACGAAATTGTAGTTAAAGCTAATACACCATTTACCAAATTTTATATTATTCATGCAGGTGCATTTAAAACCTTTGTTACAACGGCAGATAATCATCAACAAATTAATGGTTTTTACTTACCTGGTGATATTGTTGGTTTAGATTCAATTTCGACAAAAGTATATAATAATACTATCCAAGCGCTTGGCAATACGCAGGTTTGTGAGCTTCGTTATGATGAATTAATGTCACTTGTTGATAATCAAAAAAACATTAGAGACATGGTATTTAATTTACTGAGTTCTGATATTTATAATTATCAAAAATTAGTATTATGCTATTCACAAAAAAAAGCGGATGAGCGATTAGCAACATTCATATATTCGCTTTATCAACGTTATGAAAAAAGAGGACATTCTTCATTAAATATTAAACTGATGATGAGTCGAGCTGATATTGCTAACTATTTAGGCCTAACGATTGAAACAGTTAGTAGAAATTTATCAAAATTTCAGGAGCAAAATATTTTATCAGCTAGAGGAAAATATATATTTATTAAAAACTTAAATGCTTTAATAGATTTAGGCAACTAGATTTATTTATGTTAAAATAATCGCAATACTATATTGTAAGGTCTTAATATATGACAAGTTTAAAGAAAACATTTATTGTAGCAACTTTGGCTCTCGCCCCTCTTTCTTCGTTTGCTGCCCAACAACTAACCGAGCAACAAGCTAAAGATTTGCAATCATTTAAAAGCATAACTATCCGTGGAGCGTTTTATACTGATAATGACTATGTTTTGGCTATGTCAAAAGCGGCAGATAAAGAAGGTGCCGCATCTTTTTTTATAACAACTACCAATATCAGCCCTTCTAATGATACTTTACGCATTGTCTACGCTAGATTATATAAATCTGATGCACCTCAAACTGAACAACAAATAGAAAGTTTCCGCAAATTCGAGGGTGTATATGAATATCCCAAATCTAAAGCCATACGTTTAGAGCCTTTCAATATTGTGCGTATTCGTGGTTATTTCCCTAATGAATATGATGTGAACCAAGCAATTGCTAAAGAAGCATCAGCAAAAGGTGCTTACGCCTTTTATATTGATTCACGTTCTGAATTAGGTAGTAATATACAAGTTGCCGCCTATTTATTTAAGAAGGATGCACCTGAACGTAAACTACAACCAGAAAATGCAATTCCTTATGATTCTGAAGCTGGTCAACAAGCCCTAGCTAAAGGTGGTGATGCCGCAATGCAAGTTGAAAAAACAGGATATTATTCTCCATCAGCGTTTAATGAAAAATTTTATGCGGATAAATTTAATAATAAAGTAAAAGTTATTAATGAACCTACTAATAAAACGAAAACTTCTGCAGCAACCAGTATCCATGCATCTGAAGTTACCACGGTTGCGACTGAACCTCAACGTGTTAATCGTTACACTGTCACTCTTTCAGACGGGCGAAAAATTCAAGAATTAAATGATGCAACTGCAGCTAAAATGGTGGCATTTGATACAATTAAATTCAGAGGTTATTATGTTACCGATCAGGAAATTTCTTATCAGGCAGGTAAACGAGCTATTGATGCCGGTGCTAAGTATTATCATATTGCTAGAGTAGCTCATGATTCAAATGGCCCGAATATAACAGTTTTTGTCGATCTTTATCGATAAACTTATATAGATAATTGGGCGCATAAACGCCCTATTTTTTATCGAACAAATATCTTCATTCAATTAACTGTTACAACTCAGATTTTACTTTGTCGATTTGTTGCTTAATACGTTTTGCTGAAATTGGATATGCAGTACCTAACTGCTGTGCAAATAGATTTACTCTAAGTTCTTCAATCATCCAACGGATATTTGTTACTTTTTCTTGTGATTTTGAATTTTCCGATAAACTATTAACCCATTTTTTATATAGAATTTCAACCTCTTCAATTATGTTCATCGATTGCCTATCTTTAGTGAAATTCAACATTAGTTTTTCAATTCTTTTTTCAATCGCCAATAAATAACGATTGATATCTGGCAGTCGTTTATAACCCGATTTTGCAACAAAACCTTTATAAATAAGATGATCCATTTGCTTTTTTATATCAGATAAAGCAAAAGCTAATGATATATCAATACGACCCTTTAACTTTTTACTGATGTTGTAAAATAAAGTCAAAATGGACTCAACTTCTTTGGCAATATTAACCACAACATCATTAATATGACTTTTAGTATAATCCAATAATGCCTCATAATCATCTTGGCTTTGAATGACTTTACCATTTTTTTCAATCAAATAGTCAACACCACAAGCAATGCAATCATCAATTAAACTCAGTACTGTACCAAAAGCATTGAAGTATAAGCCTAATTTAGATTTATTCGGTAACTTTTCGTGCAAATACTTGATTGGCGATGGTATATTGAGCATAAGTAGGCGTCTTAGCCCTAGTTTTGTAAGTCTTTGTTGCTCATCTTGATTATCGACTAACTTAATGCTTACAGAATGTTGATTATCAATGATTGCAGGATAAGCTTTAATCGTATAATTTTTATGATTTTCTTCATAGATACTAGGCAGAGAGCCGAAATTCCACTCAGTTAAATTATTTTGTTCAATTTGAACCTTTTTCTTAATTGTTAAAGATGACAATGCTTGTTGAAGTTCATTTTTGAGTTGTTCTTTTAGTAAAACCAGATCTTTACTTGCAGCAATTTCTTTATTGTTACTATCAACAATGCTAAAAGTCATTTTCAAATAGTCTGGAATTTGATCCAATTGCCAATCTTCGGAGGTAATTTTTACACCTGTCATTTTGTGAAATTCAGTTTCTAAACTTTCAAGTAAAGGTTGATCCGTTGAAATGCCTCTACTCAAAAATGCATCAGCATAGTTTGGTGCTGGAACAAAATTTCGGCGCAGTGATTTAGGTAAAGATTTAATTAATGCAATAATTAAATCTTTTCTAAAACCAGGTACTTGCCAATCAAATCCCCTATTTTTGATTTGGTTTAATAGATTAAGAGGTATTTTTATTGTGACACCGTCACTTTTGTGTCCGATATCAAATTGATAACTCAGTGCTAATTTCAAATTATCTTGATTCCAAAAATCAGGAAAGTCATTTAAATTTACCAGTTGTGCCGATTGTTTGATCAACATCTCTTTCTCAACATTAAGAAAGTCAGGATCTGATTTTTGTTTTTGTTTCCACCAAGCATCAAAATGTTTAGATGACACGACTGATTTATCTATTCGCTTATCATAAAAATCAAAAAGTTCATCATCATCTATTAAAATATCTTGCCGACGAGATTTATGCTCAAGATCTTCAATCTCATTAATTAATTTTTTATTTTTTTTATAAAACTGATGGTTGGTAAACCAATCACCTTCAACCAAGGCATGACGAATAAATAGAGAACGACTTAATACAGGATCGATTTTACTATAATTCACTATTCGGCTAGCAACAATAGGTAAACCAAATAATGTCACTTTTTCATTTGCAATAGTTGTACCCTGTTTTTTGGTCCACCTTGGTTCGTTATAACTATATTTCACCAAATGTTTTGCTATGGGCTCAATCCATTCAGCTTCAATTTTAGCCGCTGTTCTTCCCCATAGCCGGCTAGTTTCAATTAGTTCACTAGCGATACACCATTTAGGTTGATTTTTGAAAAGTGCCGAATTAGGAAAAATTGCAAATTTAATATTTCGTGCCCCAATATACTCATGCTTTTCAAGTTCTTTCATTCCGATATGGGATAATAAACCGCTTAGTAATGAAATATGTAATGAATTATAATCTGCCGCTTTACTATTTATAGGGAATGCTAATTGTTTAATGGTTTGTCTAATTTGTGTATAAACATCTTGCCATTCTCGAATCCGAAGGTAGTTTAAAAATTCTTTCTGACACAATCGTCTAAATTGATTTCCGGATAATATATTTTGTTGTTCTTTAATATAATTCCATAAATTAATTAAAGATATAAAGTCAGATTCCTTATCAACAAAACGACGATGTTTTTCATCCGAAGCTTGCTGTTTATCAAAAGGTCTTTCTCTAGGATCTTGGATAGACAAAGCTGCAGTAATTATCATCACTTCTTTAGCACAACCCAATCGCCTTGCTTCAACCAGCATTCTCGCCAATCTTGGATCGATGGGTAATTGCGCTAAAATTCGTCCTATTTCAGTTAAATGATATCGATAATGTTTAATAAATATTGCACCAAGTTCTTCTAACAATCGAATGCCATCACGAATATATTTTGCATCAGGCGCTTCAACAAAAGGAAATGCTGCAATGTCGCCTAAACCTAACGAGGTCATCTGTAATATCACCGATGCTAAATTTGTACGTAAAATTTCAGGATCGGTAAATTCAGGACGAGATAAAAAATCTTGTTCATCATATAACCGGATGCAGATTCCATCTGAGGTTCGTCCACAGCGCCCTTTTCGTTGGTTGGCTGAGGCTTGAGATATCGGTTCAATCGGTAAACGTTGAACTTTAGTGCGATAACTATAGCGACTAATCCTAGCTAAACCCGTATCGATAACATATTTAATTCCAGGCACCGTCAACGATGTTTCTGCCACATTTGTTGCTAGAATTATTCGCCTTTTAGTGTGCGACTGGAAAATCCGATTTTGTTCTGATGCTGATAGCCTTGCATATAATGGTAAGATATCAGTATGACGAAGATCCAATTTATTAAGTGTATCGGCAAGATCTCTAATTTCTCTTTCACCAGTTAGAAAAATAAGTATATCACCATGGCTTTCAGCTGAAAGTTCATCAATCGCATCTATGATGGATTGAAAATCACTATTTTTATCGTTGCAATTATCATCGTCATCTAATATTGAAGGACGATATCTAACTTCAACAGGATAGGTGCGACCAGATACTTCAATAATCGGTGCTTGATTGAAATGTTTAGAAAAACGCTCCACATCAATCGTTGCCGATGTTATTATGACCTTCAAGTCTGGACGTTTAGGTAATAATTGCTTAAGGTAACCTAAAATAAAATCAATGTTTAAGCTACGTTCATGAGCTTCGTCAATAATAATAGTATCGTATTGTAATAAAAGTTTATCTTTTTGAATTTCAGCAAGCAATATACCATCAGTCATTAATTTAATCAGTGTTGTTTCACTAACATGATCAGAAAATCTGACTTTGAAACCAACTAATTGACCTATTTCTGTTTTCAACTCATCAGCAATACGATTAGCCACTGAACGCGCGGCTAACCGCCTTGGTTGGGTATGACCTATAAATCCCTTTACGCCTAAGCCCAACTCTAGACAGATTTTAGGAATTTGCGTGGTTTTTCCTGAACCTGTTTCACCTGCGATTATGACCACTTGATGATTCTTAATTGCGTCATAAATTGTTTGTTTTTTTTCAACGACAGGTAAATTATCAGGAAAATCAATGCTCTTTGGTAATGAATCTATTCTAGCTTGGTAATGTAACTTAGCATTTTGTATGGCTGAATCTATATTAGTTATAGTTTGACTTTTCTGGGCAAATTTTATTATTTTGTGCTTATCTAAGAAAGTCATTGAATCAAGGTCTTTTAATTGGTTTTGAGATAACATAGAGAGTCAGATATTTTTAATTAACGTCATAATTAGGTTTAATTATAGCAAATTTAACCTGTCATTAGGAGTTCATATGAAAAAAACATTATTGCTAATTTCGCTATTTACTGTTGCTCTAGTTATGTCTGGATGCTATGAATCGAGTAAGATACAAGATACTGATCTTATGCATCACCGTTTCGTATTAATTAATGCAAATGGTCAGGACATCTCTTTAGATGAGCAAGCTGAACTTATATTCAGTGAAAAAATGACTATCACAGGCAAAATGTGTAACCAGTTTTCAGGTCAAGTTATTTTAGATAAAAACCTCATTAAAGGTACAGGTGTTGCAATGACCAAAATGCTTTGTAATGATGATCAATTAAATCAATTAGATCATGTTATTCAACAATTAATTACTGACGGTGCAAAAATCAGTTTAACCAATAATCAATTAACTTTGAAAAACAACAAAAATGAACTCATTTACCAACTTAAAGATTTAATGTAGTTCAAGCTTTTTATTTTTGTGCGCGTTTTAGCAAAAATATATTTATGAATGTTGTTATTGAATTATTTTATAAACAAAAAAATTTATTTAGGATAAAAAACTTTATTTAAAATACTGTTAAGAATATAATAAGGGTAATTTTTAAAGGATTTAACTTATTGATGAAATTATCATACTCTTCAAATGCTTTATGTGATTTTTGTGGCTATTTAAAGCTACATAGAAGCCTTTTAACCAACCCTACCAATGCTCTGCCATTGGTTTTTTTTTGCATAACGTTGATTTATCGAGTTTTTAAATAGAATCAAAACATTAACATTAAATAAATTACAAAGTAGATATTATTATGAAAAAGACTAAAATTGTTTGTACTATCGGACCCAAATCTGAATCAAAAGAGATGTTAGCAAAATTGTTAAACGCAGGCATGAATGTTATGCGTTTAAACTTTTCTCATGGTGATTATGAAGAACATGGCAACCGTATTAAGAACTTACGAGAAGTCATGCAAGAAACTGGATTAAAAGCGGCGATCATGCTAGATACCAAAGGGCCAGAAATCCGCACCATTAAATTAGAAGGTGGTAATGATGTATCACTTATTGCTGGTCAAACATTTACTTTTACAACAGACAAGAATGTTGTTGGAAATAGTGAACGAGTAGCAGTTACATATGATGGCTTTGCGCATGATCTGAAACCAGGTAATCGTGTACTTGTTGATGATGGTTTAATTGCAATGGACGTGATAGAAATCAAAGGTAATGAAGTTATCTGTACGGTTTTAAACAACGGAGAGCTTGGTGAAAATAAAGGTATCAATTTACCGGGCGTTTCAATTAAATTACCAGCACTCGCAGAAAAAGATAAAAACGACCTTATTTTTGGTTGTGAACAAGGGGTTGATTTTATTGCAGCATCATTTATTCGTAAACGTTCTGATGTTGAAGACATTCGCGCTCACTTAAAAGCGCATGGTGGCGAAGATATAAAAATTATCTCTAAAATTGAAAATCAAGAAGGTTTAGATAACTTTGATGAAATTCTTGAGGCTTCAGACGGTATTATGGTTGCACGCGGTGACTTAGGTGTTGAAATTGCCGTTGAAGAAGTTATTTTTGCTCAAAAAATGATGATCAAAAAATGTAATAAAGCCTCTAAACCAGTTATAACCGCAACACAAATGCTCGATTCAATGATCAAAAATCCGCGCCCTACTCGAGCTGAAGCTGGCGATGTGGCAAATGCAATTATTGATGGTACCGATGCTGTTATGCTTTCAGGCGAAAGTGCTAAAGGTAAATATCCACTAGAAACAGTCAATGTCATGGCGACTATCTGTAAACGTACAGATGGTACTATACCTGCTTCTTTAGAACTAACAACTAAAGAAGAAAAATTAAGTATAACCGCGGCTGTTTGTTGTGGTGCTGTGGAAATTGCTGAACGTTTAAATGCACCATTAATCGTTGTTGCAACACGTAGTGGTAAATCCGCTCGAGAGGTTCGTCATTATTTTCCAAGAGCCCGCATTTTAGCGCTTTCATCAAGTCAAAAAACAGTTAATCAATTAGCTGTTACTAAAGGTGTAGAACCAATTTTAATTGATTCAATCAATTCAACTGATGATTTTTATCGTTTAGGTAAAGAGATGGCGGTAAAAGTATGTGGTTTACAACAAGGCGATATTATTGTGATGGTGTCTGGTGCTTTAGTACCAAGTGGAACCACTAACACAACTTCGGTTCACCGTATTTAAATCTTAAATTTTTAATCGATATAAAATAAAAAAGCTAGCTATCTGCTAGCTTTTTTTTTTACTTAAGTTATTCTGTATAGAATCTTTTTACTAAAATTTGAAAAACTATAATGATTGAAGAAAAAGTATATTTACCTAAAGAGCTCAGCTGGTTATCTTTCAATCAGAGGGTTTTACAAGAGGCTGCAGATAAAAGCAATCCGCTTATCGAAAGAGTACGTTTTTTAGGCATATACTCCAGTAATCTTGATGAATTTTATAAAGTCCAGTTTGCTAATTTAAAAAAATATGTGCTTATTGAACAAGAACAAGTGCATTCTTCATCTAATGCTAAAAATCTATTACGACAAGTAAATCAAAAGGTTATTCAATTGGAATTACAGTTTGATCAACTTTATAATGAATTATTGTTAGAAATGGCCAGAAATCAAATCTTTTTGATTAACGAAAGACAACTTTCGGCTTATCAAGAAAATTGGATTAAGAATTATTATAAACAAAATCTGAGGCAATATATTACCCCTATTTTGCTTGATAGCCATACAGAATTGATTCAATTTTTAAAAGATGATCATGCCTATTTGGCTGTAGAAATAGTTTGCGAGGATAATATCAGTTATGCATTACTAGAACTCCCGACTGATAATGTTTCTCGTTTTGTACTGTTACCGTCAGAGGTTTCAACTAAAAATAAGTGCATCATCTTTTTAGACAACATATTACGATATTGTTTATCAGATATTTTTAAAGTGTTTTTTGATGCCAAAGAATTAAATGCGTATTCAATTAATATTAATCGAGATGCAGAATATGAGTTGAATACTGAATTAGATAGTTTACTTGAACTTATGTCTCAAGGTTTAAAACAACGCTTAACAGCACAGCCAGTACGATTTACTTATCAAAAAGATATGCCAAAAGCATTATTTGAATTGTTGATTAATAAGTTACGGTTAACCGAACAAGACGCAATGCCTGGTGGACGCTATCCCAATTTTAAAGATCTTGTTAAATTTCCTGAACTTGGGCAAAAGAATTTATTAAATAAGAAAATACCAAACTTAAGTTACACTCGATTTAAGCAATTTCGAAATTCGTTTGATACAATTAAAGATCGAGATGTTTTACTTTATTACCCCTATTACTCTTTTGGCCATGTTTTAGAAATCATGAGGCAAGCTTCATTTGATCCATCTGTTACGCATATTCGAATGAATATTTACCGAGTAGCCAAAGACTCGCGCTTTATTCACGCTGCAATTAATGCGGCCAATAATGGTAAAAAAGTCACTGTTGTCGTCGAATTACAAGCACGGTTTGACGAAGAAGCAAACATAAAATGGGCCAAACGATTAATTAGCAGTGGTATTAAAGTTATTTATTCACAACCAAAACTCAAGATTCATGCGAAATTGTTTTTGATCGATCGTAAAGAAAACGATGAAATAGTTCGCTATGCCCATATTGGTTCAGGTAACTTTAATGAAAGAACTGCACGCATTTATACAGACTTCTCACTATTAACAGCAGATCCTGCTATTACTGAAGAAGTCAAAAAAGTATTTAATTTTATTGAAAATCCATTTAAACCCGTATCATTTAACCATTTGCTTGTTTCACCACAAAATACACGATTACGATTTTATGAATTTATCGAACGAGAAATAAGTAACGCCAAAGCTGGTAAAGTAGCAGGCATTTATTTAAAACTTAATGCAATAACTGATAAAGATATGATAGATCAATTGTATCGTGCATCTTGTGCTGGGGTAAAAGTTAGAATGGTTGTAAGAGGAACTTGTGTATTAATACCTCAGATTCCGAATTTAAGTGAAAATATTACTGTTACAAGTATTGTTGATCAGTTCTTAGAGCATGCTCGTGTTTATATTTTTGAAAATGATGGGAAAAAAGATACTTATATCTCCTCTGCCGACTGGATGCCTCGTAATATTGATAATCGGATTGAAGTAGGCGTGAAAATCTTCGATCCAATAATAAAGTTAACTATCCACAATATATTTGATATACAATGCAACGATAATGTAAAAGCTCGTATTATTGATAAAGATGCAGCCAACAATTACGTACAAAGAGGTAATAAGAAAAAAATCAGAGCCCAGTATGCCATTTATGATTATTTGAAGCAGTCAGAATCTTTTGAAAAAGGACTCTAACATGAATAGATTTAATGAATATGCGGTAGTTGATCTTGGTTCAAATAGTTTTCATATGGTGATTGCTCGTATCATTAATGGTGTCGTACAGATCATTTATAAAAATAAAATAAATATTCATCTCGCAACAGGGCTTAAAGCCAATAACGAACTCACTGAATCAAGTATTATGCGAGGCGTAGAGTGCCTTGCGCTGTTTGCCGAACGATTAAATGGATTTCCTCCCGAACATATTCGTGTTGTCGCAACACATACTTTAAGGGTGGCCAAAAATAGACATAAATTTTTAATGGCGGCGGCTAAAGTGTTTCCCTTCCCTATTGAAATTATTTCGGGCCAAGAAGAGGCTCGTCTTATTTATTTAGGCACCATGACAGCAGAATCAACATCACCAACCGATACAAAACTTGTGATAGATATCGGTGGTGGATCTACTGAAATTGCGATAGGTAGAGGGAATGATTTAACCCCTTTAATTGTTGCTAGTCGTCCCATGGGATGTGTAACTTATACCAAACAGTTTTTTTATGAACAGACGATTGATGCAGTATCATTTCAACAAGCAAAACTTGCCGCTGCACAGCAAATAGAGAGCATGATCAGTAGACTTAAAAAAATGAATATCACAGCTGCATTTGGTACGTCTGGAACCATTAAGTCTATTTATCATATCTTGTTAGATCTTGGTGTCAGTGATGGCATTATCACTCCTAAAAGGCTCGATGATTTAATTAGTTATGTTTTGGAATTTAAAACCTTTAACGATATTAATTACCCCTCTTTGTCCAAAGAAAGAAAAAAAGTGTTTGTCAGCGGGTTAGCTATATTTAGTGGTATTTTTAGTGCGCTGGGTTTACAGACTTTACAATTTAGCCCATGCGCATTACGAGAGGGGGTATTTTATGAGTTGATTGATAGACCTAATTACCAAGATATTAGAAAAAACACCGCACAATCACTTTCAGAACATTACAACATAGATCAACGCCATGCAAAACAAGTTGTTAAAACTGCAAAATATTTATTTTCACAATGGCAAAAGCAAGCACCGATTACTATTCCCCCCAATCTTGAATCTATTTTATACTGGGCAGCTCAGCTCCATGAGGTAGGTTTAAAGATTAACTTTTCTTCAATTCATAAACATTCAAGTTATATTTTGCAAAATAGTAATCTGCCAGGATTCAATGAAGAACAACAATTACTTTTATCTACCCTTGTTCGCTACCATAGAAAATCGATCAATATTGATGAACTATCTTATTTTAGCCTGTTTGACTACAAACATATAATATCATTAATGCAAATTCTAAGATTGTCTATCCTCATAAATAATCAACGGAATACCGATATTGATTTACAGGCATTTCAATTAAAATTATTAGAAAATAAACTAGCCAAAATCACTTTAGAAATTAATAAAGAATTTGTTGAAAATAATAAACTGATATTACTTGATTTAGCCCAAGAACAAAAATATTGGGAAGTGATTGACGATTGGAAACTATCAATTGTAATTTGCTAGCAATAAAAATTGATATACAGATAAATACCGCCAATCAATGTGGCGGTATATACAATAGTTTGTAAGATAGTTTTTTAATTATTATTGACCAAGGCCAATAACCTTCCACCATAAAATACCGATAGTAAATATAATGAGCAGATTTACAACACTACAAATAAAACCAACTTTCCACCAAGTTTTTACAGGAACAAACCCCTCAGCAAATAATAGTGGATTTCTAGCATTTGCAAACTGTGTTATTGACCCAAAATAATTAGTACAAATGACTAAAGCAAAAATGGCAATCAAAGTTGGTACGCCAAGCGCAATAGCAATCGATAAGAAAACTGGAAATAATGCAGCAATATGCGCGTTTCCACTGGCAAAGAAGTAATGTAAATAAACATAAGCAACACATAAAACGATTATTACAAATATCCAACTGCTTTCACCTAAATGACCTTGCACCGCACTACCTATTGTATCGCCCAGCCATTTTGTTACGCCAAGTTTATTCACTTGGCCCGCCATCATTAATAATGCCGCAAACCAAATTAATGTGTCCCAAGCAGCTTTTTCACCTTTTATATCATCCCAGCTTAATACTCCGGTTAAGATCAATATAGTCAAACCAATAAAGGCTGTAGTCGTTGAATCTATACCAAAGTTTTTACCAAAAATCCAAAATACTAATAATAGCAGTACAGTTCCTCCCATAACAATTTCGTTAATGGTTATTGGTCCCATTTTTGTTAATTCTTCATCAGCTAACTTTGGTGCTTCTGGTGTTTTTTTTAGTTCTGGATTAGTTAAGAAATAAATAACCAGAGGGATCACAATAAATGAAACTAAACATGGCACAATTGCTGCAATAAACCATTGTCCCCAGCCTAATGTAATACCTAGTGATGTTGTAACTAATTTAGCAGCTAATAAGTTTCCAGTAAATGCTGTTAAGAACATTGCAGAGGTGATATCATTCACATGACTAATCGTTAACATTAAAAATGTACCAATGCGATTTCTTGATTCATCTTTTGGGTTAGAGTTAAAATTGATGGCTAAAGCTTCTGCTATTGGATATATGACACCTCCAGCTCGAGCTGTGGTACTTGGAATAGCTGGCGCCAACGCGATATCAGTGACAGATAAACCATAAGCTAATCCCAATGTATTTTTACCCAAAATCTTAACAAGATAATAAGCAATGCGTTTACTTAATCCTGTTTTGATAAAGCCCCTAGCAATCATAAAAGCAATAACAATCAGCCAAATAAGGCTGCTATTTAATTCGCTTAACGAAATTTTTATAGATTCAGCTGCAGTTGTAGCACCAGAAGGTCTTAATACAGCAAAAATCGTGATCGCAAATAGACCAATTGCGCCAATAGGCATTATTTCTGTCACAATACAGGCGATTGTTGCAACAAAAATAATACTGGTTTGCCAACCTTCTTGACTAATACCAGTTGGCGGTGTTACAAACAACCAGAGTATTGTTGAGATTGCCGCAATAATTATGAGTGGAAGCCATTTTACTGGCGGTTTTTTTACTATATTCATAGTATCTTCCTTTTTAATTTAAATAGTATTTAATAAGTTAATATTTAATTTTGTTACACTATGATACCCACTTCATTATTCCATGATTTGCACAAGTTTATTGTCTTGTATAAAAGCATCAAAAGAATTAATATTTTTAACAAATTTCGAGCAAAACATCTCAAATAAAGCATAAAAACTTAAATAAAATCAATGTAAATTCGTTTTTTGATGCCAGCTTTAATTATAATTTGTGCTGATTGTGTATTGAGTATCAAGCTGTTGAAAAATAAAACTATCAGTATTGATTAATGTTATTGTTTTATTTTTTAACAAGAATATAGCTGATAAGTTTTGATGTTTTTGTAAATACTCTCTACTTTTATCAAGTCCCCATCCATAAAAAACAGTTGAATAAATATCGCCTTCCAATGAAGAATCTGAAATTATTGTCACGCTTTCTAATTCATTGTCTAGTGGATAGCCTGTTTTGGGATTAAATATGTGGTGGTAAAGATGACTGTTTTGTATAAAAAAACGCTCATAAATCCCTGATGTTACAACCGACTTGTTTATAACTTTAATAATCCCAGACAGCTTATTTTTAGTTGAAAACGGTTTTCTTAGCCCCACATGCCAATAGCCGTCTTCATTAAGTGAAGATTTACCCAATGTTAATACATTGCCACCTAAATTAATAATACCTTGATACACTTGATATTGTTGTAAAATCAATTTGACGACATCAGCAATATATCCTTTAGCAATTGCACCTAAATCAATTTCCATCCCAGATTTTTTTAAAAATACGGAATGGGTCTTTGCATCCAGTTCAATATTTTTAGGATCAGTTAACAATAATTGTTGTTTTATTAACTTGGTAGATGGTACTTGATAATCTTGGAAGCCTATTTTCCAAAGCTTAACTAATGGACCAATGGCAAAATTAAAGCAACTATTGAAATGTAGGCTGACTTTTTGAGCTTGTTCAATCAAAGAAAACACAGAATGGCTTACTGTAACAGGGTATTGGCCAGCTGCTAAATTAATTGACATAACTTCTGATAACGACCTATTAACTGTTAATTTATCCTCAAGCATTTTTATAGTTTCAAAAACAGCGTATGCAGCGGCTTCATTAGGCTCTAATAGCGTTAATGAAACCGTTGTTCCCATTAAAGTTTGAGTATATTCATAGCTAGGACGTACCATACTAAACAAGCTCAAGTAGTTATAACAAGTTAACTTTTGATATAATCACCAGCATTTTTGCCCGCTTGTATACCAAAAATAATGATATCTGCAACTGCATTACCTCCTATACGGTTTGCTCCATGTACACCACCCACTACCTCACCTGCGGCAAACACACCTTGAATGACATTTTTATTAGTATCTAAGACTTGCGTTTGAATATTGATAGTTACACCGCCCATGGTATGATGAACACCAGGTGCAATTTTTATTGCATAGAAAGGCCCTTTTTCTATCGGGTGACGCATACCCGTTGTTCGTCCAAAATCTTCATCATGTTTAGTTGCTGCAAACTGATTGTATCGTTTTACAGTTTTAGTTAATGTGTTGTCATTAATCGATAACTTTTGAGCTAATTTTTCAATCGTATTTGCTTGGGTAACAAGTTCATTTGCAACATATTCTTCAACTGATCTGTTTTCATCACGTACTTGTTGATCAAATAGGATATAAGCATAGTGTTCCGGTAGTTTGATTATCTCAGCTGATACATTGTCCCGGGTGTCAAGTTCATTAACAAATCGTTGGCCTTCTTGTGATACAAGTATCGCACCCCCACCACGAATAGATTCTGAAATTAAATAAGAAGAAGTTTGTTCAACTGTTGGATGGATTTGAATTTCTCCCATATCAACGGTTCCAGCACCAAGCTTTTCAAGTATCATAATACCAGAGCCGGTGGCACCTTTATGATTTGTGGTGACAAATCCTTTAAGATCAGGGCGATATTTTTCAACCATTGCAGTATTAGCACTAAATCCACCAGTTGCAATAATGACTGCTTTGGTTTTTATCATATGAGTTGAACCGTCTTCTTCTGAAACTTTAACGCCAATAACTTTATGGTTTTCGGTGACAATTTCAGTGACTGCTGTATCAAGCATGACTTCGATACCACGCTTATTGATATTTCTGACTAGTCCACTAATTAAGAAACCACCTACCGCTGCACCACTTTCTGGGCGGTGTGTTCGATCAATACTCATACCGCCAGTTGTTGTAATACCACTTAGTTCAATACCATTATCATCTAACCAATTGATCGCATCTGGTGCATTTTCAACAAAATAATGTAATAACTCTGGATTATTTTTATTTTTTCCACCTATCATCGTTTCTTGATAGAAAAGTTCTTTACTGTCTTTGATACCTTTAAGTTTTTGGAACTTAGTTTCTGCGGCATTCATACCAGCTGAGGCTTTATTGGTATTACCGCCAATGACAGACATTTGCTCAACAATTACTACATTAGCGCCCAGATCATGCACTTGAATAGCAGCCGCTAGCCCGGCCCCACCACTACCCACTACCACTACATCGAAAGATTGGTCATTAGGATCGCCACCTTCGGCAATAATCGCCTCTTTGTTAGATTTTGCCATCGCTTTAGTGACTGCTTTTTTAAAAGCTTCACATTGCGTAGTTGCTCCCGAAATCGTATCAACATGTGGACTATTGGAATCAATAATTCTATTTTTTATAACAGTAAAATTATCTAGGATATCATTATCTAACTCTTTAGCATTCACTAATGCCATATCCTTAATAAAGTCTTTACCTAATTCAACATTAATAAGAAATTCATAAGATTCGTCGTTGACTGTTTCTTGATAATTACCTGGTTTAAATTTTTTAACATTAAGATTAACATCACGAATCAAACTTTCAACCAAAGAAAAACGCCATAAAGGTTCAGGAATATTAAGTTCTTCACGTTTATCACTATTGATAAACAGTTCTAGTTTTTCACCTTTCTTAATACGGCTAATCCAATCAGGATAAGCAATACAAGCTCGTCCAACGGCGACTAAGTCATAACCATTATTGATTGCATCATTAACATCATTTAGGTTAATAACATTACCAACACCCACAACAGGAATTTTTGCTAATGTAGCCGATCGCATAGCTACATATTTTTTAATTAGTGGGGTTGGATCTTGTGTATCAACAATAGATGGCCTAAGTGTCGTTCCCATTGAAAAATGGACATAATCAAGCCCTTTGTCAGCTAATTTTTCAAGTAAATACATGGAATCATCAAAACGAATGCCTGGAACTTCTAGCTCTTCAGGTGAAAAACGATAACCAACAATAAATTCAGATGTTGCATATTGTTTAATCATATTATGGGTGATATCTAAAATAGCAAGCGGGAATCGAGTACGATTATCACGGCTTCCGCCCCATTTATCCTTCCTTTGATTTGAATTAGGAGAATAGAATTGTTGAATTAAATAAGTATTAGCACCATGAATCTCTACCCCGTCAAAACCAGCCTGAATAGCTCGACGCACGGCTTGACCAAACTTATCAATCATTTCATCCACTTCATCAGTAGTCAATTCAATTGGCATAGCAGCATTAGGACGCGGAGCTGCAATTGCACTAGGCCCCACAGGAGATTGTCCACCAATGAGTTTCGGTTCGACCATTCTTCCGCCATGATACACTTGAATAATTGCTTTAGAGCCTTGGTCTTTGATAGCTTGAGCAATTTTAGCTAATCCTTCAATTTTATCGTCACTATCTAAACCAATCGCTCCAGGAAAAGCTAAGCCTTTATTATCGACAAATCCACATTCAACAATAATAGCCCCTATTTCACCAGATCTTACACGATAATATTCGATCAAGTCATGTGTAACAGAACCATCATAAAAACCAGAACATGTTGTCATTGGTGCCATCATTATACGGTTTTTTAATTCAACACCATTGGGTAGCGTTAACGATTTAAAAATATTTTCATTTTGCATTTTTATATACCTAACATTTAATCTTTTTAGTTTTCAATAATGATAACATTACCAATAGTCATTCTCCACTTACATTAATTTCATTAATAGTTGGTGTATCATTTTTTCGACAAAAATTTTTCTTGATTTATTAATTGATTAGAAAATTATCGATATAAATAAAATAAGACTTTACTTATTTTTTATAATTGACTGTGTTTAAAGTGTCTACTGTATAGCTATAAATCTAAAAAATAATATTATAACCTTTTCATTTAGTTACATATTTCTTAAATTTTCATATTGAATTTTAAATTTGATCAGCTACAATGCCTTACAGTTAACAAAAAGAGAATATTAGAATGTTTGGAATACCCATTAACAAATTAAAATCAAAATTGTCTGTTTATTCTCTACTTGCCCTATTTTTAAATCCTCCTTCATGGAGGATTTTTTTTGGTTAAAAAACTGTTTTTTACTATTTCAAATTAATAATCAATTTACTTTAAGACATGCATAATCAGGAGAGAGTATGAAATCTTTAACACCTTTTTATAATCCAAGTATAAGCTACGAAGATAATTATGCTCAAGGACCCTTTGGGCTTTTTGCACAACTCGATAAAGCACAACAAATCCCAACAACAATGTCAAAATTCTTAAATGTTGAGGTCAATTTACCATTCGGTATGCCCGCAGGTCCACTATTAAATGCAAACTATATTAAAGCTGCTTTTGCTTATGGATTTGACTTATGTGTATATAAAACGGTCAGAACTAAGCTACATAAATGCCATCCTTTACCTAATGTTTTATCTGTTCATCCTAAAGATAAATTATCATGCAATCTAGATACAGTATTAGCTGATACCAATTATAATCAGCCATTATCAATTACCAACTCATTTGGCGTGCCTTCATTTTCACCTGATATTTGGCAACCCGATATGGCTAACGCTGTAAAATCGGCTGGCAATGGACAATGTGTTATAGGTAGTTTTCAAGGAACACAAGGTAATGGAGAAATAGAAAAAGATTATGCTTTAGCGGCAAAATTAGTTAAAGAAACCAATGCACCTATTCTTGAAGCTAATCTAAGTTGTCCAAACGAAGGAGCAAGCAAACTACTTTGCTTTGATGTAGATAAAGTTGAACGAATAGTCAATGCTATTAAAACTGCTGTGCCTGATCGTCCACTTATTTTAAAACTAGCGTATTTTCCTGATAATGAAAAGATTATTTCTTTATTAACTCGTGTCGGATCTATCATTGATGGTTTAAGCGCCATCAACACATTATCGGCTAAACCCGTTGATGCTAAAGGTCACCCGGCCTTAGGTGAGAATAGAAAAGAAGGTGGAATTTGTGGTGACGCAATTCGTTGGGCTGGCTTAGATATGGTGAGTCGTTTAGCTAAATATCGTAAACAGATGGATCTAAAATTTGCTATAGTGGGCGTCGGTGGAGTTGGTTCTAGTGAACATTATCATCAATTTATAAAAAGTGGTGCTGATGCTGTTATGAGTGCAACGGGTGCTATGTGGAACCCCCTCCTTGCGATAGAAATCAAGAAAAGCCTTTTGAATAAGAATGAATAGTTGAAAAAAACATAAAACGTTACAGGGTAATCTTCCCTGTAATTCTATTTTCAACAATAAATTTATACAATCTTGCTTTATTTATTTTTACTGGTAATAAATAGACTAAATATATTTAGATAAGATTTAATGAATTGGCGGAACGGACGGGGCTCGAACCCGCGACCCCCTGCGTGACAGGCAGGTATTCTAACCAACTGAACTACCGCTCCGCTTTTATTTGATAGTTTTAATGTTAGAACATTAAATCGGGTGTGATGTTAAAGATTTTTTTTATTATCGTCAATAAAATTTTAAAAATTACCGTTTAATTGACCATAAAGCAATCATTTGTTCAAATTCCATAATGCTCCACCACTTTTTTTATCAATTTTTTTTAAAACTGATTCATGTTCAGAAAGCTCATATTCAGTTGCTTTGATTACTTTTAAAGGCGTGCCGTTACGTTCTACTCTTTTTATTATATTATTTTCCGATGAAGATGAGTTATTATCCTCTGCATTAAAAGATAAGGTCGTTTGCCCCCCCGTCATCGCTAAATACACTTCAGCTAAAATCTCGGCATCTAATAACGCGCCGTGCAGGGTTCTGTGAGAGTTATCAATTTGATAGCGCTCACATAATACATCTAGGTTATTACGTTTACCAGGAAATAAGCGCCTTGCCATAGCTAAGGTATCAGTAACAATACAATGATCAGCAGTTTTAAAATCCAACCCACAAAGGCGAAATTCATAATCCATAAAGCCTACATCAAACGAAGCATTGTGGATAATTAATTCAGCGCCATCGATAAATTTGATAAAATCATGCGCTATATTTTTAAAAATCGGCTTATCTTTAACAAAATCGTCACTTATGCCATGCACTTTAAATGCATCTTCATCAATTAAGCGTTCTGGATTAATGTAAACATGAAAATGGTTACCCGTTAAACGGCGATTAATGACTTCAACAGCACCAATTTCAATAATCTTATGTCCTTCATAGTGATTATTACCTTCTTGGTTCATACCAGTTGTTTCAGTATCTAATACAATTTGTCGCGTAGAATGATTTATCACTTGCTTCTCTTTTTATATCAATGATTGGGAAAAAACATTTTTAGTGGTATAGTTTAGCACCAAAAAACTTTAATGTTGATACTTTCATAAATGAAGATAATCGTCAATTTGCTAAAGTTATAGAATAACAGTAAATAAATTAAATGGCTGTTAACTTGCATTTTCAATTAAAATAAGCAAGAGATTCAAATCTATCCCCAACAATTATTAAATAATTTTAAAAAATGTTAAAAAAAATCGAAATATATACAGATGGTTCTTGCCTTGGTAATCCGGGTCCCGGTGGTTATGCTGCTATTTTAAAATATAAACAAACTGAAAAGATATTATCGAAAGGTTTTTTTAAAACAACGAATAATCGCATGGAATTATTAGCTGCAATTGTGGCTTTAGAACAATTAAAGCAACCTTGTCAAATTGAGTTATATTCTGACAGTCAGTATTTGCGTAACGGTATTATGAATTGGATCCACGGTTGGAAAAAAAATGGTTGGAAGACAGCCAGCAAACAACCAGTAAAAAATGTAGACTTATGGAAAAAGCTTGATGAATTAGTGCAACCCCATAACATTAAATGGATTTGGGTCAAAGGTCATGCTGGTCATATTGAAAATGAGCGCTGTGACATTATAGCTAAAACACAAGCCCAATCCCCTACTATGCAAGACGCTATATTTGAACAATCTCTAACTGATTAATTTATAAAAATACTTTTATGAAACTGATATAAATTTACTTGCTTTTAAATAGATAACTGATGGTATAAAAATAATATGTATCAACTGAATAGCATAAAATCCTTAAAAGATAATTATATTTGGATTCTAAGCAACTCTGATAATCAAGCCGTGATTATTGATCCTGGCGAAGCTGGACCTGTTATTAGTTATATTAATAAGTATAAATTATTTCCCCTTGGAATCCTACTTACCCATCACCATATTGATCACACTGGTGGGGTGTGTGAATTAAAAGCTCAATATCAGCATATTGATATTTACGGCCCTAGCGAAATCGATTTGCCGATTAATTATCTTATTAATCAAGATAAAGTTTGTATTGGTAATTTTAGCTTTGATGTTATAACAGTACCAGGACATACTCTTGGGCATTTAGCTTATTATTGCTGCCCTTATTTGTTTTCTGGCGATACTTTATTTTCGGCTGGTTGCGGAAGTTTTTTTGAGGGTACTTATCAACAAATGTTAGATTCATTAGAACATTTAAAACGGCTGCCTGATGATACTTTAATCTGTGCTGGTCATGAATATACTCTATCAAATTTAGCCTTTGCGTCCCATATATTGCCTAATGATAAAAACATCAAAAGCTATATAGATCTGATTTCAAAAAAATCAAAAACATTACCGTCTATTTTGTTTAAAGAAAAGCAAATTAACTTATTTTTGCGATGCCATGAACATCAATTACAAAATAAGTTCAATTTTAATAATGAGTTAGATTTGTTTGCTTTTTTTAGGAGCCAAAAAGACATTTTTTAGGTATAATATTAAACTTAATTTGGGTAAAACTTACGGAATAATGAAAAAGTTATTAATATTTACAACATTATGTTTGTTTCTAGGTGCGTGTCATCATCATACACCGCGATATAATCCTGTTGTTAGAATAAAGTATTCGAAAAACACGGCTAATAACAGAAGTAATTCTAGTAGTTATGTATCTATCACTCAGAATCCATGGCAATATATGCTTAATCAGATTGATGCCAATGTTCCTGAAAACAGCCGAATTAAAGCAGAACGAGAACGATTATTACGTAATCCTAAAGGATTTGAAACGGTTGCCTTACGTTCTGAACCTTATGTTTATTACATTATTAATCAACTTCGTAGGAATAATCTACCTGCTGAATTAGCTTTAGTTCCTCTTATTGAGAGCGCTTATGACCCACTTGCAACATCACCTGCACAAGCTGCGGGACTGTGGCAATTTGTACCAGTGACAGCTAGAGAGTATGGGTTACAACAAAGTAATTCATTTGATGCCCGTAGGGATCTAATTGCCTCCACTAATTCTGCAATATCACTGCTACAAAATTTAAATAACCGTTTTAATGGGGACTGGCTTTTAACACTTGCAGCTTATAATGCGGGTGAAGGTCGAGTCAGAAAAGCCATTGAGAAAAATCAGGCAAAAGGTTTACCAACAAATTATTGGTCATTAGACTTGCCAACTGAAACCATGCACTATGTGCCTAAAATTTTAGCTATCATTGATATTGTTAAAAATAATAAACGATATGGTATTAAGTTACCTGATTGTAATTACGAAAATTCGCTTGTTAGAATTGATATTTCTAAAAATATTTCATTAGCTAAAATTGCTAAATATTCTAAACTATCGCTTGATGAATTAACAACATATAATGCAGGATATGTACAACAAACAGTAAATGGTCCTTTTCATCTGCTTGTTCCTTATACTCATGCTCATGATTTATTTAAAAAATTACAAAAAGAAAATCTTGTTGCAAATGAAGTTACAGAACTTCTACAAGAGACTCCTCATGCTAATATGCCATTTGAATTTGGATCAAGTTTCATTCAAAGCAAAAGCATTGTAAGTAGAAATAACTTTTCTAGAAATGAAAAAAAGATTGCTTATCTTGTCAAAGCAGGAGATAGTTTATATTCCATAGCAAAAAATTATCGTGTAAAAATTACTGATATATTGCAGTGGAATAATCTAAAAAATTCTAGAGTTCAAGAAGGTGATATCTTAACAATCAATCTTGCCAATGCAAATCCAATCTAAAATTTACTAATAGAGGATTATGATCTGATGCGGTTGTGCTAATAATTTCAGCTGCATTAAGTTGTAATCCTCGGTAAAAAATAAAATCTAACGGTCTGCCCATAAATCTCTTACGAATATCGATTGAAAAATTAACAGGCTTAAGTTCAATTGAATAAACAAGATGATACAATAAATTTAGTCGCTGTCTACTCCATGCATTAAAATCCCCAGCCAAAATAACTGGACCATTATGTTCTTTTATTCGGGTTAATAACATGCGTATTTGTTGACGGTAGACTTTTACACCAATACTAAAATTTACAGCATGAATATTAGCAACTAATAATTGTTGCTTAGAATCTCTAATCGGATAAATAGTAATTAAAGCAGATTTAGGAACACGAATTAATGGTTCTTTCTCTCTAAAAGAGAAAAGTGAAGTTGGTAACGAGTCAGAGATTGTCATGACCCCAGCATAAATATTGTTAAAACAATATGCAGGGACATGATCGGCAATTTTATTATGCTGTGAAATAAAATGAAGTAAAGGTAATGTTGTTTGTGCTTCTTGTAATAAGATTAGTTTAGCTTTATCAGCATATTGTTTGAGTACAGTAATACAATCAGATTTCTTTTGTTTAAAAATATTCCAAACTAAAACAGTAAATGATGTTTGATCGATTAACGGTTTATTAACTGTAATTTGTTGGTTAGGCAATAGCAACTCAACTTCGTTGCTTGCCTGATAACGTAAAGTATAACATCGATTTTTAAACATTTTTATCGTTCAACTTTTTCTGCAAATATTGATCAAAAGTTAAAGTATCACTCTGCTCTTTCTTCGTCTGTTTTTCAATAGATAAATTGCGTTGTTGAACAAAATCACCCTCAGTTAATAATGTTAAAGGTTCTGCCATAAGCTGTTTTTTATATTGGCTTGCTAAAGCTAAACCAAATTTTGCTGTACCTAAATCGCTTATTGCTTGTAGTGTTCTTGCTGATAAAGTTAATTCAGGTTGATCAAACATCAAATCTAAACGCTCACAAACATTACGATAACCCTGCTTGTCATCTTGATGATCTAAAACATCAGCAACACGTAATAAATCTTTGAATAATTGGTGTCCAACTTTGGCCAAAGGTTCTCGATAGCTATTGCAACCAATACCAATCTCAAGCCCTGGTTTTCGTCCTTCCATTATTACCCTATTCCAATTTAATTTGGCACACTCAAGTTCTTGACTGCTCATTTCAGGCGCTGGTGCTAGTGCACACCAAATTAAAAACAGATCGATAAATCGTATTTGTTCTTCAGTAATCCCCACCGGTGAAAATGGATTAACATCTAATGCGCGTACTTCAATATATTCAATACCACCACGTAAAAGTGCATCCGACGGCGACTCCCCAGTCATTGCAACTCTTTTAGGTCGAATTGGCCCGTAAAATTCATTTTCAATTTGCAATACATTATCGTTTAATTGACGATAATGACCATCGACTTTGATACCCAGTTTAGCAAATTCCGCTGATTTTGTATGCGTTGCTCGTTTTAATCCTTCAACATAAGTATCTAAATGATTAAAAGTAATGCCTAGTTGTTTTTGTGCATTATTAGTATACCCTATATCGCTTAACCTTAAAGAGGTTGCGTAAGGCAAATAACAATTACCATTTGTTTGTTCAATAAAGGCTTTTGCTTTTTGTGGATCTTGAATAAATGAGGAGCACATCGATGGTGATGCTCCAAACAAATAAGGAATAACCCAACCAAAGCGATAATAGTTACGAATCAATGTAAAGTAGCCTTCAGAAATAACAGTTTTACCCTCTTCTGTATTTTTTACACCATCTCTTGCTTGCCAAAATGCCATAGGAAATGAAAAATTATAATGAACGCCAGATATGGTTTGCATCATTGCACCATAACGGTTTTTTAAACCTTCTCGATAAACCGTTTTAAAACGTCCTTCATTTGATGATCCATATTGAGCTAAAATAATATCTTCTTCATTGGCAACAAAACATGGCATACTTAATGGCCACATCATTTCGTCATCAATATTTACACTAGCATAACGATGCAAATCGCGTAAAAACGTTAGCATATAATCAATATTGGTATTAACCGGTGTAATAAATTCTAGCATTGATTCAGCAAAATCAGTTGTTATCCAAGGATGAGTCAACGCTGCGCCAATTTTTGCGGGGAATGAAGTTTTCGTCAATGTCCCGTCAGGCAAAATGCGTAAAGTTTCACGTTCAACACCGCGTTGAATACCTTGTAAGATGGTGTAGTGTTTTTCTAACCAGTTAAGCGCTTTAGAAACATCAGGAATCATATTTTGCCTTCCTTAAATGAAATTATTTATTTTTTTATATTAACATAATTTGATATTAACAATGGTCTAATTTATAACAACCTTTAAAATAAAAACTAAATATAATTTGTAATTTAATGATTAGAAAATACAATTCACTATTTTTATTACAGATAATTGAATATTGGTAGATCTTTAAATATAACAACTATCTCATAGATTGAAGATAATATTAGGGTTTGATAATTAAATTATTTATCTTTTCTTTGTAATAAAATCAAGACTTCCATATGTGAAGTATGGGGAAACATATCAAACAGTTGCACTTTCATAATTTGATAGTTGGATAACAACATCAAATCTTCGACTAACGAGGTTAAGTTGCAACTTGAATATAAAATATAGCTTGGTTGTACATTTTCTAAATACTGCATAAGCACTTTACCACCCCCTCGTCTTGGTGGATTAAGCAGCACTAAATCTGGAATGTGTTGTTCAGCAATAGCGTATTGAGTAGCATCAAGTGATTTAAACGTTAACCGCTTAAAACCTAACTTGTTAGCTGATTTTGTTGCACATTCAATCGCATCTGGACTAATTTCAATTCCTGTTAGCTGGATTTGATTTTCAATAGCAAGACTAACACAAGTTAATCCAAAACCACCTACACCACAAAACAAATCCCAAATTGAGTGAATAGATAAGTTTGTGACCCAGTCACTTGCAGTTTTATAAAGATTGCTGGCAACATCACTGTTTGTTTGAAAAAAACTTTTAGGCTTAATGAAAAGAGGAACGCCATTTAATGTCATTGGTAAAAATGAGGTGTCGGTTAAAACTAACTCTTCTTCCCCTTCTAAAATAGCTGCATGATTAGGTTGGATATTTATTGAAATTACCTTTAAGTTTTGTATTTTATCTTGTAATTGTTTAAAAGAATTATTTATTTTTTCGACAAGTTTGTGCGATTTTAAAACAAATCGCAGCATAAAACAGCTTATATTATTCTCTTTACTTTCAGTAACAATAACAAATTTCAACTCTCCTTTTCGCTTATTAATATTATAAGGTACAAGTCCCTGTTTACGGATGAAAGTTCGAACAAGTTTTAGGATGTTTTGCATACTATTTGAGTAAAGAGGACAATCACATAAATCGACCATCTCATTATCTGTTTGTATCCCTAAAATAGGTCTTTCAACAGTACCTAACACCGCCATTTTTGCTTTATTACGGAAAGCAAATTCATTACTAGCAAACGGTTCTACAACGTCATTAGGTTTAAATTGAGTTAATTGTTGTAACAGATTATTTTGTTTTTCTGCTAGTTGTGCATGATAGGGCTTATCCATCCACTGACAAGATAAACATTTTTTCTGCTGATAAAAACGACATTGCATTGCGATAAAACCCTTTCTTATAATGAGTTATTATATATATAAAACCGTATTGAAATAAGTATAATTTTTTATTTTATACTAAAACATATACTTTCCTGAAACTTTTTTACAAAATTTTATGAGAATATAAGCAAAATGCATAATTAATCATCCGGTATGATTTGACGAAATAGTGGGGTATGATAGGATATTGTCATTAATATTACAGGAAAAATTTAATGTCTATAAAGTTAAAAACCCTCGACGAAATTGAAAAAATGCGAATAGCTGGAAAACTTGCAGCTGAAGTATTAGAAATGATTGAACCTTATGTTAAACCGGGCATTAGTACTGGTGAACTAGACAAAATTTGTTATGAACATATTGTTAATGTTCAAAAAGCTATTCCAGCTAATATTGGCTATAGTGGCTATCAACACACTAGTTGTATTTCAATTAATGATGTGGTTTGCCATGGTATTCCAAGTTTTGACAAAAAGCTAAAAGATGGTGATATTTTAAATATTGATGTAACAGTTATCAAAGATGGTTATCACGGTGATACTTCTAGAATGTACATTGCTGGCAAACCAACTATCGCAGGTGAAAAATTATGCCAAGTTACACAAGAAAGCCTTTACGAGGCGATTAAAATTATCAAACCTGGCATACGTTTAAAGGAAATTGGTAAAACGATTCAAAAATATGTCGATAAATTTGGTTTTTCTTCAGTTCGGGAATATTGTGGTCATGGTATTGGTGAAGTCTATCATGACGAACCTCAAGTTTTACATTATGACGCTGATGACGGCGGTGTAATTTTAAAACCAGGCATGACTTTTACTATTGAACCTATGATAAATACAGGCGATTGGCGTACCCGTACCATGAAAGATGGCTGGACAGTCAAAACCAAAGATCATGGTCTTTCGGCACAATATGAACATACCATTTTAGTTACTGAAAATGGTGTTGAAGTCTTAACATTACGTAGTAATGAAGATTTTCCTCGCATTATTGAACACTAAATAAAAAGATTCAACAATAGTTTATTGTTGAATCTTTTCACTTATAAATTTCTATCTATAATTTTTATATTCGAATTTTTTTGTGCTAATTTTTTATTTAGTTCATCGAGTTTACTTCTATGTATATCTTTTTTTAGAGAACGAACATAAGAAGCACATAGAATAGCAAACCCACTGTTTACACTTAGCAAAAATAATAAACCTATAAGTAAACGCTTAAAAATTCGTTCCAGTTTAAATTTCATAAAATCTTAATATAATAAAGTATACAATTTACGTCGATAACTACTAGCTAACGGGTTACTTGTTCCTAATGCTGCTAGTAAATCAAGTAATGTTTTCTTCACTTGTCCGTCACCAACATTAAGATCTTTTGTCAACGGTTTAAATAACAACTCTAATGCTTCCTCATGACGCCCTACATGCATTAATTGGGAAGACAATTGAATCATTAATTCAACGTTATCAGGATGTTGAGCAAATTCCGCTTGTAATTGCTGTAATTCAGGAGAATTAGCGGCTTGTTCAAGTAGTTCTATTTCGGCTTGTAATCCATGATAACTTGAATCTTGATCTTGTAGAGGAATAGTTGCAAGCACTTCTTTTGCTTCATTTAGCTGTTTAAGTTCAATTTGTGATTTTATTAGCATTAATGCAATATCTGTTCTTGGTTTACCCAAATGATCGGTAAGTGATTTCCAAGTTTGCCGTAACAGTGGTAATGCTTCTTCATATTTGGCTTCATGAAATAAATTTTGTGCTTCAATTAATTTAAGCTCATCTTCATTTGGTAACACTTTTTCTAAAAAATTTTTGATGGTTTCTTCAGATTGAGGTCCTTGAAAACCATCTACAGGTTGACCATTTTGAAATAAATAAACCGTTGGGATAGCCCGTAAACCAAATTGAGCAGCTAACATTTGTTGTTCATCACAATTAATACTGGCTAAAATAAATTGCCCATGATGTTCATTAGCCAATTTAGTTAATGTTTGAGTCATTACCTCATAATTTGGACTTCTAGCTGACCAAAAATAAAATAACACTGGGGATGTCGATGATCTTTCAATCACCTCTTGAATATTTTGCTCATTAACATCAAAAATAAATTGATTTTGCATATTATGTCCTAGGGTATAATGATTTATTATTTATTCTTTAAAATTTTATCCATTAATCTATCAGGAAGCAAACGTTTAGCAATAGCTGCTATTGTTGTTATTTTTGTTACCCTGTAACGTATTTTAGGCTTGCTGTGTTCAAGGGCATGGAATAAGTAAGGCAAAACAGCCTCGGGCGGTAAAGTAAATCGTTTAGCTATAGGTGGATTTTTTACCATATTCTTTTGCTCTGTTTGATTTACATTGTTTGAAAAATATGTCTTTAATGGGCCAGGTTCAATTAAACAAACCTTGATATTGGTTTGTGCTAATTCCAGCCTTAACACATCAGACCAAGCTTCTAAGGCATATTTGCTGGCTGAATAAGCACCTCTCCCTGGTGTTGCAATAATACCAACAATGGAACTTGTTTGAATAATACGCCCTTCATTTTGTTCTAGCATGGCTGGAAGCAGTAATTGCGTCAACTGATGGGCACCAAAAAAATTGGTGGAAAATTGAGATTCTAACTGCTCCCGACTGATCGTGCTTAATCGCCCATAAACACCGTAACCTGCATTGTTAAATAACGCATATAATTTGCCTTCAGACAAAGCGAGAACTTCTTGAGCAGCTTGCTTGACTGATTCAGGATTGTCAAGATCAAGAAGCACAGTTTCAAATCCTTGCTCGATAAGTTTTTGTTGGTCCAATGATTTGCGACACGAAGCAATAACACGATAGCCACGTTTTTTTAAAGCAATGGCCGAGATCAGCCCTATTCCACTTGAGCAACCTGTAATAAATATTGTTCGCAATTTCAGCTCCGATTGATTCATATATTGTCAAATTTATCTTCTCAAACTATGATAGCACATCTAATTTGAAGTTACCCAAACTAAGCCAAGAGGATCGCATGAAAATTGCTATTATTGCTGCAATGGAAGAAGAAGTAGCCATATTAAAAAGTAAAATCACCCATTATCACGTTGAGCGTTATTTAGGTTGTGATTTTCATTTAGGTCAAATTGCTGGTTGTGAAATCGTACTGCTCCAATCTGGTATTGGTAAAGTAGCTGCAGCATCAGGTACTACGTTATTATTAAATAATTATAAAGTAGATGCTGTTATCAACACTGGTTCGGCTGGTGGATTATCTTCCGACCTTAATATTGGTGATATTATTGTTTCAAAGGATGTTTTTTACCACGATGTTGATTTGACTGCTTTTGGTTACAAGCCAGGTCAAATGTCAGGTTGTCCTGTAGCATTTAATGCTGATCAAAAATACCAATCATTAGCAAAAATCTGTATCAAAAAGCACGGAGTTAATGCGATTGAAGGTTCAATTGGTAGTGGAGATGCTTTCATAAATGGTAAAAGCAATTTAGCAAGAATAAAACAAACTTTCCCAAATGCTATTGCTGTTGAAATGGAAGCCGCAGCTATTGGTCATGTTTGCTGGTTATTTAAAGTACCATTTGTGGTTGTTCGAGCTATCTCGGATAATGGAGATAATGAATCTGCAGTTGATTTTCAATCCTTTTTAAAATTAGCTGCAACGCAATCATCACTCATTGTTGAATCAATGCTAAGTGAGCTTGCGTGAGTTATCTTTTTTGGTTTGACATATTAGGTACCATTGTATTTGCTATTTCTGGTGTATTACTAGCAGCTAAAAAAGAGATGGATCCAATCGGGGCCTTAGTGCTAGCGGTCATCACCGCTATTGGTGGTGGTACAATCCGCGATATTGTTTTAAATCATGGGCCGATCTTTTGGATCACTGATTCCACTGATCTATATATTGCTATCATCACCTCGTTAATCACCATGCTCTTATTACGTTACTCATCATCAATTACAGTCCCTAAATGGTTATTTTCTGTATTAGATGCAATCGGCCTTGCTGTATTTGTGGGTATTGGCGTGAACAAAGCGATTTATTCTGACGTAAACAGCTTAGTGGCGGTCTGTATGGGAGTGATGACTGGAGTTGGTGGTGGTATTATTCGAGATGTACTTGCTCGAGATATTCCAATGCTATTTAAAACCGACATCTATGCCACTGCTTGCGTCATCGGCGGAACAATCCATGTTATCGCTTATAATGCATTTAAACTACCTTTAGAATATTCAACATTCATTGGTATTTTGGTTACACTGGTTATTCGATTATTAGCTATTTATCGTAACCTGACTTTACCTATTGTTGGATTAAAAAATCATTAAATGCACAAACTACGCCTACACTTAACCAATAATCAAAGACAATACTGCGCAAATAAAGGTTTACGCCAACCTATTAATAATTCTGGTACCTTCCCCTTTTTATCGATTTTCCACTTTATGTATTGATTAATTAATCGACGTGAAAGCAATAAATCCTCACTAAGACCTGTTTGTGAAGAAATAGTCAGTGCTGCTTGTTTTAACTCACTAGTAATTTTTTTATAATCTGGATAGCTATTAACTCGGCGAATTGGTTGAATTTCGGGTATGGGAGTAGATAAAAGATCCAAAATTATTTGACCATACAAGCGAATTTCTTTCCCTTTCATACCTAACTTATCAAGTTCTCCTAATGATGTCGGTGCAAATCGTGCAATTTTCAATAATACATCTTCATGTACTACAAAATTTATAGCAATATCTTGTTCTTTTGCTAATCTATATCGCCAGCTCGCTAATTTATACAATTGTCCTAAACTTTTCCCTTTCAATTGCCAACTATTTTTAATATTTAGATAAGCATCATTTGGATCCATTAATTCCGATTTACGGACAACCGCCATTTGGCACTCTTGATAAGCTGCTTGTAAATAATGATTAGTATTTAACTGTGATTTTAAAATATTAATTAATGGGAAAAGATATAACACATCATTAATAGCATATTTACACTGTTTTTCAGTTAATGGACGTTTTAGCCAATCTGTTCGGGTTTCACTCTTATCAAGTTCGACCTCTAAATATTTTTTTACTAAACTAGCATAACCACTACTTAATGGATTATCTAAAAAAGAAGCTAATATTTGGCTATCGACAATCGGTGTTGGAACACAGCCAAAATGATAAGAAAAGACCTCAATATCTTCACTACATGAATGAAAATATTTTTCAATAGTTGGATTATTTAATATAGCCAAAAAAGCCTGCCAATCAGTAATATTAATTGGATCAATTAATGCTGCATGTTCACCATTAAATACCTGCAGTAAACCCAAATGAGGATAAAAGGTTCGGGTTCGAACAAATTCAGTATCTAAAGCCAAAGCCGAGCTATTTTCGATTTTTGAACAATAATCAGCTAACTGATCATTACTAATAATAAGTTGATAAGACAAAATCAAATTCCTGTTCAAATATATTTATTCATTGTATGTCTTTTTGTCAAAAACGATATCCATTACCACGATTTCGGAACGAGTCATTAAGCGAATTGGTGGTCCCCAAAATCCATATCCACTACTCACAATGCTGCTAAAATGATGATCTTCGTTTCTATATAATCCATAATTATTTTTATACATTAATTTTTCAATAATATTAATAGGAAATATTTGCCCAGCATGAGTATTCCCAGAAATCATCAAATCAACCCCCAGTTTTTCTGGCTCATTAAGGTCTTTTGGTTGATGATCTAATAAAATAATTGGCGAATCAGTATTAGTAAACATAATAAGATCTGACAGTGAAGCCCTATTTACACCATAATGAAATGAAGAAAAATCATCTCGGCCCACTAATGTAATCCCTATATCATCAAAATAAATGATATCATCCTTTAATACTTTCATACCTGCTTGCCTAAAAGCATTAGCAATATCTTCTTCTCGGTTATTTTCTTGGTTAGTAGCTAAGTATTCATGATTACCAAAAATAATATAAGTACCATATTTTGATCTTAATTGTTGAAATTGCTTATCAAAACCATTTTGTGTAAAAGGTTTTAAACGTTTATCTAATGTATCCCCCGTAATCACAATAAAATCAGCATTAAGCTTATTCACTTCATCGACCATTTGTTGAATAAATCGATTTGTCGTTAGTTCATTAAGATGAATATCAGAAAGTTGAACAATACGTAAACGTTCAACATTTGCGGGCTTATCTATTTTAACTTGGTAATGAACGATCTTTGGATTAATTGCCATTTCATGACCAAAACAAAACAATACTACGGAGACAATAATATAAACAATTTTAAGCCATAAATTGGGTTTAACCTTTTTTTTACTAAGCCAACGTACAGTGTCAAAAGTAAGCGAAGTAAAAACGCAGCAGATCATCAAACCAGTAATAACATTACAGCATAATGGCAGCCAATAAGTTGATATATTATTAAATATTTTAGAAAATATTAGCGATAATCCGGCTATAAAAACAACGATCCAATAAATAAATCGATGACAGCCAATGAAATTAAAATCAAACCAAAATAGCCATCGTTTTCCTAGATAGAAAGTTATTAAAACACTAACAACAATCGCTATAAAAATAGTAATAAAATCGACAAAACTCATAATTATCCGAGCAATTGAATATAAAAAAATGATATGATAACAGAATTAATTTCTATAGTACCAATTAGTTTTATGGATACCAAAAAAGACCAGCTATTCTCGACACCAATAGATAAATTAGGCGATTGGACATTTGATGAAAAAGTCGCTGAAGTTTTTCCTGATATGGTGCAGCGTTCCGTACCTGGTTATTCTAATATCATCTCAATGATCGGCATGTTAGCAGAAAGATTTGTACAGCCTAATTCAACGATTTATGATTTAGGCTGTTCCTTAGGTGCTGCCACATTATCTATTCGTCGTCATGTTAATCACGAAAACTGCCATATTGTTGCGGTAGATAATTCCCAGCCCATGGTTGATCGCTGTAAAAGGTACCTTGAATCATATAAAGCAAATACACCAGTGGATGTAATTTGTGATGATATTTGTAACCTCAATATGCAAAACGCGTCAATGGTAGTACTTAATTTTACTTTACAGTTTTTGACGCAAGCAAATCGCCAACGTATCTTAAATAACATTTACAGCGCATTAAATCCTAATGGTATTTTAGTGCTGTCTGAAAAATTTAGTTTTAGTGATTCAACTATCGACGAATTGTTATTTAATATGCACCATGATTTTAAACGTGCTAACGGCTACAGTGAACTTGAAATCAGCCAAAAACGTAACATGTTAGAAAACGTCATGCTAACAGATACAATCGAAACCCATAAACAGCGACTATCTGAAGCTGGTTTTAAACATATTGATACATGGTTTCAATGCTTTAATTTTGGCTCTATCATTGCCATAAAATAACTGATTGATTTAAGCTTAATTGATAAGGAAAACAAAATGATTGATTTTGGTGATTTTTACCAGATTATCGCAAAAAATAAACTGAGTCGCTGGCTAGAAGTCTTACCAGCACAACTGGCAAACTGGCAAAACCAAAATATTGATAACCGTTTTAATCAATGGCTCAATAGTATTAAACACTTACCAGCTATCACCCCTTATCAAATTGATTTACTGCATAGTGTAACTGTCAATAGTGAACAACCTATCTCGATTGGTGAACAGCAACGAATTACTCAACTACTGAAAAACATGATGCCATGGCGTAAAGGCCCTTTTCACTTGTATGGTATTGATGTTGATACAGAATGGCGTTCAGATTGGAAGTGGGAACGCTTAATTAAGCATATTGATAATTTAGAAGGTAAAATTGTTTTAGATGTGGGTTGTAATAGTGGTTACCATTTATGGCGCATGATTGGCGCTGGAGCAAAACTTGCTGTAGGAATCGATCCTATGGCACTTTATCTATGCCAATTTGAGGCTATTCGCAAATTATTGGGTAACGATCAAAGAGCGCATTTATTACCACTTGGTATTGAGCAGTTACCCAAACTTGGTGCTTTTGATACAGTCTTCTCAATGGGCGTTTTATATCATCGTAGGTCGCCACTTGATCATTTATTTCAATTAAAAGATCAACTCGTTGAAAATGGTCAATTAGTACTCGAAACATTAGTCATTGATGGTGCTGAACATACAGCACTCATGCCGGGTGAACGCTATGCTCAAATGCGGAATGTTTATTTTATTCCATCTGTTCCAACAATGATTAATTGGTTAGAAAAATGTGGATTTTCTGATGCAAAACTGGTTGATATATCACTCACCAGTTTGGATGAACAACGTAAAACAGAGTGGATGACATCGGATTCACTTGCGGACTTTTTAGATCCAACCGACTTAACCAAAACCATTGAAGGCTACCCTGCTCCAATGCGGGCAGTTTTTATTGTAAAAAAATAAGAATAAATTGGCTAAATATTGTGTTTATTCATTATATATTAGTAGTGAATTCTACTTTAACCAATTGAACTTAATGAATATCGACTATTAGTCATAATGATTATTGGCAATGACCATCGGCTAGCTAATAATTTAAAGTGATTATAATAACTCAAATTTAGGACTAAACTAAAGTATATTGTTGTCACTACACTAGTTTGTAGGAAATCAATTGCATTCAGATAGATATATATTATTTTTTAACAAGATAATCAGAAACAGTATACTTTAAATGATATGCAGATTGGTTATTGCAACGGATTAATCTATCTATATTCTTGTGGTGATAATATTAACTGTTTATATTTCTGCTTTAATATTGCCAATTGCTGCTCTATTGATAATTTCCCTGTAAATGATTAATTTATTAATTTTATTATTATTTCACAATAAAATCTTTTCAATATAGCCATTTATTCTCGAATTAATACCTGATATATAAGCTAGCTCATCACCGTGATAATAATTTAAAGCCCCTTCTAAATTATCATGTAGAACCAAAATACTATAAGCAAGCTGCTTAGGAATATCGGATTGTTGCGCATAATTAACTGCAGCTTGATCAAGTAAATCATAGAGATAATTAACACTATTTTGGTCTAATTTTTCTGCAAACCTTAATTTTTCAACTATAGTTATAATGAAATCATTAATCTCAATATTTGAGTTATGCATATTAACTCACTTTTACTTAACCTAAATCTGCAATACATAATAATTTATTGCTTATTTTTACTCTATCTAACTTGTTATAAAAACAGATAAACATACTTGTTATCCGGAATATACAGATGTTCTTGAAGATCGTATTATCATCTATGGTTCAACCTATAATGATAAAATACAGAAATTTACTTATCAAATCAAAGCAACTAATGTAGGAACCTACAGCATTCCACCTGCATTTGGTGAAGCTATGTATGATCGTGATATTCAAGCTGTATCAACAAGTGGACAAAAGATAAGCATCATCTCACAGCAATAGTTGTTTACAACTAACCAATCACTAAAACGGGCTTATGCCCGTTTTTTCAATAAAATAACCATCATACATGACAATAAAAAAGCCATGTCCTGAAACATAGCTCTTTTATGCTCACACTCGTTTTATGCTTATACAGCTAAAATGCTAAATAACAATTTTCCTGATACTAAAAGCATTTTATTTACTGAGTAACAAAAAAATTGATTTGTTTGGTTTCATCGAAAGCTTCCTCAAGTTGTCTTGTTGCTGATTGATAACTTTGATTCGTATCTCCTTCCGATGTGCATTCTTTTATAATGGCATGTTTTTTCTGAAAAGTTTCATTCGATGTTAACTGTTTATATAACGATGCTAAGTCTTTACCTGTCGAGGTAAAAAACTTATTCCAATCATTTAATTGAGTTTCCACAAATTCACGGCCTTTTTTACAGACAATCGCATCTAACTGAATATTTGGAATCGTATATTTCTTGATCTCAGAAAATGTCGGATGTTGATTTATGAAGTTTACTTTTTCATTAAGTCCTTCTGATTTCAAAGATTCAATAAAACTGTCTTCGCGAAATAATTTAATTTTTTGAGATTGGAATTGCCCCTTTCCTCGCAAAGTCACTTCATCTGGATAAGGTTCATCAACGGAATAATCCCAAAAATCCTTTCGACGCTCAATAAAAACATCATTAATAACTTTAACCGGCAGTTCAAGCTCTTGTTGTTCACCGTTAATAATTACAGGAACTGAATTTAAATGTTTAGCTATCAACTTATCATAAGTTTCATCACTCACATTCGAAGTTGTATAGAAAGTAGTTAATAAATAATAGTTACTTTGAGTAGGATTAATTAATCCAGAACTATCAGTTGTTGAAGGTTTAGCTATAAAATTTAACGATTGATCACCATAAGACAATGTATGCTTACCGTAATCAAATGTATAATTCACACTTGATTTCGCTGGAATGGTTAATTCTTTTCCATCCACAATAACTTTTATTTCGTTTGGAGTTGGATTGTCAATCATACGATCAACTGAGCTAGAAGAAGAGGTATCAGAACCAAAACAACCGACCAATGTTATATTGCAAACTAGCAACAAAGAATATTTTACTTTTTTCATCGCATTAATTTTTTTGTAAAGGTTTTAAAAGAAACCAAATATTATCATAAATTTGATAAAACAACTATTTTAGCTATTATTTTTAATATTATTTGTAGTAATACCATAAATTCAAAATCCTGTAGGAAAACATCAGGCTGTTTACACTTCATGATAAAAATAATCTTCCAAAAATTTATACAGCGTTTTGCCAGAAATCACTTAAATTTTTGTTTTTTATCTTTTGAATCGTGAACTATTAGCTGATTATGCTACATCTTTATTAAAGTACAAATCACGTTTTCAACTTACCTATTCATTTAATAGCTAGCCGATTTCGTGAATTTTTAATTGATACGATAGAGATTACATATTTTGACAAATGGGATACTACCAAGTCTCAATCAATCACCAAACGGTATAGAATCCTGAATATTTTTTACAAAAAATAGAGCCTAAAAAACGACATCTGTGTAAATACCCACAGTGAGCACACTGCTCACCTAGAAAATGATACTAATTGTTTTTATGTTTTATATTCTATGAGAGTTATGTTATTTAATGTTTAATGAGCTCTTTCGGTGCTATAAATGGTTAGACGCCTGACCATAAAAAGTTTAGCTAAATCGGTGACGGGAATTTTTTTTATGATATAGGCGTTAGTTTTATGTATATTCATCACTGTCGTTTCTTAAATTACTATAAACAACGCGAGTAATTCCTACACTATATTTTATTCATAACCCATAACATCAGTTTGCCAAATTACGTAAGGTAACAATCCATCATAATCAGTTTCATCGATACCAGCATAATTAGAAAGATCACCTAACTGAGGTATACTCATTATACCTGTTGTGCGTAACTTATCTTTATCAAGAAATTCAATATCCCAAACGTTTTGTTTGTTATTAATGTTATCGACAAATACATTTAACAAATCGCCATATATTGGAACTCTCCAACAATCATCTGTTTCATCTACACAAAAACGCACGCTTACAGCCTGATATTTTTTTAACTTATCAGATATAACAGGTACAGCAGTTTCTTTTTTCGTGTCAACAAAAAATGAAAAACTAAATGTTTCATTAAGTTGAGATTTATATTCAATCAACTTTCCATTACTACCTTCAACTGGATATTTTTTAAATGAATATTCACCTATATTTGCAACAGAGTTACCACATAAAACACCATATAAAAAAATTAATGTAATAAATTTTTTCATAATATCTTTCATCCTATTATTTATAATATCTAATTAAAAACACGATTAATAAGCTTATTCACAACTCCACCAACAATAACCGATGTTACAAAACTCGCTAATACTCGTCCTTCTGTTTTGATTGACTTAAGATCTTCATCTTCTTCACACGCTTTTGCTATTTTATCTTGCGCAGTATATACAGCAGCTGTTGTTAAAAGAAGCCCAGAACCCATACTAATTAATTTAAAAATTGACATATATACTCCTTATTGTTTTGTTTTATAACTAAATAGATAAACATTTCCCTAATTAGAGGAATAAAAGCTATTGTTAAAGATTTTTTCCCATAATTTTTTTAAGATCTATATTATTTTTTAGGACCTGATTTGTTATATTGGCATCAATATATTTTTTCCTTAATACAGCTATATATAAACAAGCAGGGATTGTGACGCGATAAGCTGGACCTGTAATATTAAAGAGTAACCATAAATGGTTTATTGCTAAACAAATAGAAGATACTAGTTGCAGAGTGTTTTTAGGATAAGGTTCTGGGAATGTCGTTTTGATTAAATTTCCGACTTTAAATCCAAAATTTTCTAAAATGCTAAATGTCAAATAGCTCGACATTAAATAGGATGAAGTTATAAAATTCTGAAGACTCATCATTACTATGGCTGGAGTAACTTTGGAATTGACTTTACCTAATTCTGCCGCTATTTTTTTAAGATCGTTTTGGCTTATATTTTCTAATGATTGCTTAAGGAGCGAACTCAATAAAGCATCTTCAATTTTTTCAATAAAAAAAGAGGATGGCTCATTTAAAGTTGTATTAGTTTGATTACACACATCTATTAATATTTCGCGGTAACAAACCCCTTTTCCCTGCCTTAATAGGTTCATTCCAGAATTTGCGCCAAATGTTTGAAGTTCTGCAGCAATAGATTTCCAATATAATTGATGATTAGGATAATGGCGTTTATAGCTTGTATCACTCGTTAATGTTTCAGTAAATCGAGTGACATTATCATTAGGATCAACAGTTAATATTGAAATCAATAGTTCCAAATCTTCGTTAGTGCATTGTTTTAAAAATACTAGATCTGAATCATCTCTATAAATAGCCATTAATACTCTCCTTATTAATTATTGATAATCACAACACTATAACAATAAGAGTTTCCTTAATACGGAATTAGAAAAAATATTTTCAGATCTAATTTTGTTATTACTAATTCATTTGTTATTTCGAATTCAATATTTTGCATGCAATAGTATTTATCTCGATAAACTCTGCCCAACTATATTTATCTTTATAATTGAGCTGATATTGTTTATCTACACGACAAATTTCAGGTCTTGTATCATAGATGGTGCATAATTTAGTGTTATAGTCATAATAACGACATACCCCATTACCACTATCAAGAAATTGCGTTTCTTGCGAGCGATTAACATTGCAACAACAAGCTCCACATTGATAACAAGGAAATGGGGAAGTATGACTCATAATGATTTTACCCATGAATGCACTGATTCTAAATTGCCAGCTTCAAATGGTAATTTAATTCCTCGGCGAGTTACTTCTTCTTTTAACAGAAAGCTGCGTTCTAGTTCATTATTGGTCGTGGTAAGATGCAATGTAAACGACGCTAATTGTTGTGTATCCATATTGAACTCTAGCCTTGCCAATTCTTTTAAATAATTATCTAACTCAACATTTAAAGCTCTAAAAAAATCGAGTGTTCTTTCGTATTTATCCTTAAATTTATCCAAAAATGCCCAAATTTTTTGAGGAAGAGCCCCTTTATCTAGATAGTGATTAAATGCTAATGTTAAAATACCAGTAGCTAGTGCGCTACAAAATGCAGATAACTCAGTGCCAAATGGAAAAGCAAATAATTGTGAACATATGCTATAAATAGCAGTACCACAAACAACAGAAATTCCAGCACTAATAATTTTACTTACTTCTTTAACTAATTGACCTAAAGGCAATGAATTAGGGTTGCAAAAGATCAATTTTATAGCTGCCGTAATATGTCCCCACATTTCACGAATCATTTTTCCAAGCATTTTTTGCGTAGTGAAAAATATATTGGTAACAGTAGTGGTTACACTCGATAGCGCACCACTAACAGCGCCATCTTTGAAAGAATTAAAAAAATCTTTAAATTTTAATTTTATTCGTTCCCATATAGCATTAAATACATCGCTAATATCATTTAAGAAACTTTTTATAGAAAAGTTGTATTTATTATTTATATAAATAGAAGGAAATTGATCTCGTAGTTCAAACCATGCTTCGGCAAGGATAAGCCCTAACATCTGTCTTGTTCCCATTTTAAAACCAGAAAGTGCTGATTGATAAGCGACATCTTTAGCAAACTTACTACTAGTATAATAGGCTATATTGACAGTTCTCTCGTATTTAGCACGTGCTTTTTTGTCTATTTCAAGCATCTTATTGAAATTTGCTTTTTCTTTATTTTCTAACTTTTCTAATGACTTTTTTTCTTGATCTGTTAACGATTTTTTCTGTTTTAATATAGCTATTTCTTGACGGGTTTGGGTAAGTTCATTTTGAAGTTTGCTGACAAAGTCAGACATTGAACTTGCTTTTTTAGATTTATTTAATGTTTCATTGGTGAAATATAAATTACTACTGTCATTAGCAAGGTCAGTTCCTGATAATTCAGCTAATATTCGGCCTTGATCGTGATGTATTTCATTTGCAGCAATAACATGATCTAAATTTTTTTTATCATGTTGAGCAAATATTTCCCCTGTGTAAGCATCTTTTAAAGTATTTGCTTGATGAGCGATTTTTCCTTGTCGATTTGTCTCAATATAATTGGCATGAGAATGATATTCATGTGAATCATATTTTGGTTGTTGCTCTTTTCTTATTCTTTCTCTATCAGTTGCGTAAATGTTTTGTCGTGCATTATGAACAGTATCAACATCTCCACCTACATTATCCTTAAATAATAAAAAATCTAACCCAAATGAAGTCACCAAAGATTTGACAACAGTATTATGTAACTCTTCGCTCCAATTAATTTCCTGTTTCATCATTATTTTTATTCCTCGTTAATATAATCAATAAAACAAAAGCCAAGTCTCCTTGGCTTTTATCATTACACTCCTAGAATAAAATCTTTATATTCCTTTTCTTTGTTAATTAATACATTATCTAATACTTCTTGATTAAAAATATTGAATCCATCACTATCTTTTTCAACTTCAATAATACCATCTTCGGATACCTTTTTAATTTTAAACAGCGGGGTTGTAATAATATCGGTCATAATAGCTGCTAATAAATAACCGTTATTAATAATCCTTAGGCTTTTTTCCCTCATATCGCTTATTGCTTGCCATCCCCCCAGAACCACTATCTTTTCATGTATCTCTTTTAATGCAGAAAAATATTCATTAAAGGTCTGATTAATTTTTTCTAACGATGTATAAATTTTATCCACATAGTTATTTGTATTAGATAAATGTTTATCAATTAAATTCATTTTTGTTATTGCTGTGTCAATTTCACATCTTGTTTTTTTTGCTTTTACTAATGCTTTTTCAGCATAGTTATCATAAGCAAAACCACCAATAGCAATAATTGGCGCAATAGCAGCAGCTCCTAAAACCATTGCTCCACCAGCCATTCCCCAACCTCCAGCAGCAAGTGATCCACCTCCAATAGCAGCCATAGTGGCATTATATGCAGCTACGCCAGATAAAGCGGCAATAGGTGTTCCTGTTGAAGCAGCTGCAAAACCCATCACTCCGCTATATACTGCAAAACTTGCAACAGCTCCCGCTGCACCAGATGCTACAGCCGTACCTAAAAACTCCACTGTAGAAAAAGAATATTCTTCAATTTTATCTATCTTAAATTTAGGAATAGATAACGTTAGATCTTTATTGTCTTTTCGTTTTAATTGTTTTAATAATTCGTCGGAAATTTTTTTAAATTCACCAAATGATTTACCAATATCAAGTTCCAATGTACCTAACTGTTCTAATTTCTGTTCTGAAACTTTATTTAATGCCTTAATTTCATTTTCTCGTTTGTCATATCGATTTTTGGATCCATCTAAAATTTCATCGGCCTCAGATTTTTTTTGATAACCATCGTATGCTTTTTTGCCACCAACTGCTGCAGCGACTGCAGCTGCACCGGCAATAATAAAAGGTAATGCCATTGTTATTTCCTCGTTAAATTTATGTTAATTAAAAATATATTATATTTGTGTTACAACAAACTTAAGATGTGAGCATTTTTGCTTGCTCTCCAAACCCCCTAACCCATGCGTTTAACTCACGTTCACTAGATGTGGTGATAGTAAGAATAATTTCGCCATTTTCGATTTCTTCGATTTTTTGTTCATCGCACCAAATTCTTTCTTTGACATAACCAGCCGCTGATTTGGTAAATTGAATTGAAAAAGTACGAGGTTCATGTTCTGGTAAACCAAACGTAGTTTTATTTTGAATGTGATCTGGTACTGATATAGCAACTTTTTGGTTAATAAAATCTAATTTTTTTATTCGGTGGATTGCCAAACAAGTACTGTGTTTTAATTCTGTCGCAACGTTATTTGAAATTGCGCCATAAACGTATAAGGCATGATTCATTGCAATTACTTTTTGCGGAATAAAATAGTGGTTTTTTCCTTGTTGATTACCACTAGCAATATAATGAATGTGGCAAAAAGTCTTATTTTCAATACACGCTAATAAGTCCTCAATAATGCTAACTTTCTCTGAATAATCAATCTTCCCTTTACTAAAAAAAGCAATAGGTTTACTTAGTGAAAAGTGTTCTCTTGTATCTAACTCTAATAACAACATAGAAAGATGCAATAATGTTTGATCAATACGTTCACCAATCTCTGATGGAATAAAGGGTTTGGACAGTTCACGGCACAAACTTAGATATCGTAATTCCTGATAATTTAAACCTAGTGTATTTTTATGATTGATCTGCAGACTATACCAACGACGATTTTTTTCCTTGCCAGAGCAGAAACATTCAGGAAAAGATAACTCGATCTGTTCAGCTAGCCGTATGACTGTTTGAGCAGAACAGTTCAGTATTTCGGCTAAATCTGATTGGTAATGCGGTTTATGATCAGATAGCAAAATATGATACATTTTCAACAGTTTTTGTCCGGCACTAACATTTGAATCTTTCTTTCTGCCCATCGTCTATTTACCTATTATAATCCTTTCCCAAAATAGAAATATTGCGCCATTTTTAATCAATTAATTCTTATAAAGTAATATAATTTTTTGTAAATATAGTATTAACTAAATTCACAAATAGAACTTTATTCGTTATCTGAACAAAAATCCGATAGCTTTTACACCCACGCGTTATATATTAATTATGCGTTAAATTATCAAATTGTTTTTCCAATCTACGGAACAAGAAATAAAAAAGAATTATTATTTTTATTTAATTATTAATGAATAGAGGGATATTGTCATATCGATCTTTTCGATCAATTAATGCTTATTGATCGTTTATTTCGATCAATGATTGCGCTATCACATTCAGTTTCGTGATCGATTTGGGTCAATTGGGATTGATTTCGGTAGAGTCAGTTAACCAAACTAAATATTGTAGAATCGTGTCTTGATGAGATTTTGGACATAAAAAAACCAGCTTTTAGCTGGTGTTCTTTTTTGTACTTGGTGCCAGTGGTCGGACTCGAACCGACACGCTTTTAAGGGCGGCGGATTTTGAATCCGCTGCGTCTACCAATTTCGCCACACTGGCATTAAACGTGTAAATAAGTAAACGTAAGCATTATACTTAGCTTTGTAATATCTGCAACAAGTATTATCGTAAAGTGCTTTATATGCCTAAAAAACAAGCTACCATCTAGATTTCCATGCGGGTAATTTTTTAAGGATTATATAAGCCGTTTGCTTAGCTACAGCATTATCAATATTGTGATTTTTAGCATATTGTAATGTGACTTCATGCCATTTTTCGTTAAATGTTTTCATTGTGCCATCTTTACGAGCACAATGTTTACAATAGCTTTTAGACATATCAAGCAATGGATAATCAGCAATAGCTATCATTGGCATGCCACAAGCAATACACATTTTCATATTCTAAATTCCAATAAAATTAAAAAAGGTGACTCAATAATTGCCATCTTTATATGTACAAAAAATCCTACTCTTAGTTAAACAAGATTACAATATACAGTTAAAAATAGATAAATAGATTTCAGAAATTAAGATCAAATTGTGATGTGATTTGATTCAATTGTGGTTGTCGTTGTTGCTGTAAAACTAGATAACGGCGCCTCAACGCCCGTTGTTTACATAAACGTAAGACTTCTTGCTTTTGGCTATCACTCAAGGTTAACCAGTTAAATCTTTCTTCTCTTGAGCGATAACAGGTAATACAATAGCCTTGCTTATCGGTTTCGCAAACCCGTTTACAAGGACTTGGGATTTCAAAAAACTCAATCTGATCCAATTTATTCCTCGTCTTTTTAGGCAAAGCATTGATTTACTAACGTTCTTTTAAGCCTAAACCTTTACTAAGCACTTTAAAACAGTCAGCACAATCATGTGTAGCAGCATGAAGTAATGTTTGAGTCGGTGCGTGAATTAATTTATTGGTTAAACGATGGGAAAATTCAGTAAAAACATCGTCAATATTAGCGCCTTGCTTAATGGCATTTAAGGCTTTTATTTGTAACTCACGCTTAATACGTTCCGCATTACTACGATACTGCTTAACATAAGTAACGGCATGCCTAGTCTTAAGCCAATCAATAAAATGTTCAGCTTGTTCTTGAATAAGATATTGTGCTTCTTTAGCAGCAACAGCGCGTTGCTCTAAATTACTTTCAACCGTTTTTTGTAAGTCATCAATAGTATAAAGATGCACATTATCAAGCTGATTAACCTCTTCCTCGACATCGCGGGGAACAGCTAAATCAATAAACAGCATTTTGCGATAATTTCTAGCTCGTAAGGTGCGTTCAACCATACCTTTACCTATGATGGGTAAAGGACTAGCTGTTGAACTAATCACAATATCAACATCTTTAAGTCGATTAGCGATATCAGGTAATGAAATGATTTCTGCATCGATACCTACCGCAAGTTTTAATGCCTTTTCACGGGTGCGATTAGCAATAATCACTTGATTAAACCCATGTGGTTTTAAGTAGCGCGAGATAAGTTCTATTGTTTCCCCTGCTCCAACAAGCATAATATTTAAACTAGAAGTATCAACAAAAAGATGGCGAGCAACTAAACAAGCGGCATAAGCAACAGATGCCGTATTAGCACCAATATTGGTTTCACTGCGAACAATTTTTGCCACATGAAATACTGTTTGAAATAGTTTTTTTAATTGGACAGATAAGCAGTTTTGTTTTTGAGCAAAACTATATGCCTGCTTAACTTGTCCTAAAATTTGTGGTTCACCAATGATCATTGAGTCTAAACCGCTAGCAACCGACATCAAATGCTCGATAGCTTGTTGACCATCATGCCAATAAAGTGAGTCTTTATATAGCTCAATATCAAGATGATGAAATTGCCCCAACCAACTTTCTACCGACTGTTTTAATCTTAGATAGTCGGTTTGATGCTCATAACTCAAATATATTTCTGTTCGATTACAGGTAGACAAAATCACACACCCTTCAACCAAAGGATGTTGGTATAAGCTATATAGCGCTTTATCGACAATCTCAGTAGGAAAAGCAAGCCTTTCCCTTAAAGCGACTGGCGCAGTTTTATGATTAACACCAAAAATTGTAATGGACATTGCATCGCTTCTTTTTTGCAGGTTATATTAGATATAATTATTTTATTCAACATTCTTAAACCCCATATTATACATAAAAAACAATAAAAGGTTCTTTTTCTTATTCAGCAAATTATCAGTTATAATACTGCCTTCGTTGACAAAAACAACTAAGAGTTATTCCATGTCTAAAATCAAATATGCTTTTATTATCATGCTACCGTTACTTATCACAGCTTGCCAAACAACGAAATCACAAAACAATGCATCGGTTGCGCAACAATGGCAAGTTCATCAACAAAATCTAAAACAAATAAACGCTTTTCAAGTAAAAGGTAGTATCGCTTATATAAGTGATAAATCGCGTAGTTATGGACGATTTTTGATAACTCAACAATCAACCGATAATTACCAAGTCAAATTAACCTCACCCGTTGGTACCAACATTTTAACTTTAAAAGCTGAACCTAATAATGCTCAATTGATTGATAAACATGGTGAAAGTTACCAAGATATCAATGTTGAAAATCTCATGAAAAAAATATCTAACGTAAATATCCCACTGAATTCTTTACACAATTGGCTAAAAGGATTTTCAGACAATATCAATACTGACAAATTAGACAATTCAGGCCGATTAATATCAACAATATTTGTGCAAAATAATAACAAATGGACATTAAAAATTCCAAGTTACGCAACTTATACCTATAAAAATCAAAAAATTGATTTACCAGCTACTATCGAACTTACGCATGATGACGAAGTTGTCCGTTTAAAAATTAGTGACTGGATTTTACGATAACGGGAAATAGTGATGAAACAGTGGTTATCTCCTGCTAAATTAAATTTATTTTTATATATTACTGGTCGTCGTGCTGATAATTATCATAATTTACAAACGTTGTTTCAGTTTATTGACTATTGTGACACCGTAACGTTTAGCGCACGCAAAGATAACAAGATTAACTTATTAACCGATTTTGCAAACATACCGGCTAATAAAAACTTAATTGTCATTGCCGCTGAACAATTAAAAAATTATACCAATTGCAATGATCTCGGTGTAGATATCACAATTGATAAAAAGATCCCTATGGGGGGCGGATTGGGAGGCGCATCGTCCAATGCAGCGACGGTATTAGTGGCACTTAATCAGTTATGGCAACTTAACTTATCAACTGAAACATTAATGGACATAGGTCGAAAAATTGGTGCCGATGTCCCTATTTTTATTTATGGACACGCTGCTTTCGCCGAAGGAATTGGCGATCAATTTCAGTCTGTAGATATACCAGAATATTGGTATCTAGTCACTTATCCTAATATTGAAATATCTACAGTTAAAATTTTTAATGACCTTGAACTAACTCGTAACACGCCAGTCCAAAATATTACTGATTTGCTTTCATTGCCGTTTAACGAATTGAAAAACGATTGTGAAAGCGTTGTTCGAAAACGTTACCCTAAAGTAGACAGTATCATTGCTTATCTTTCACAATATGGTACCACTCGGTTAACTGGAACTGGTGCATGTGTTTTTACACAATGTGAATCAAAACAACAAGCATTAACCATTCAAGACAAACTTAAAACACTCTCAATCCATAGTGTTGTGGCTAAAGCATTAAACTCTTCACCTTTATACGCAAATTAAAAAAACCTTAATCAAAAAATATTATTAATATGGTTAAGGTTTTTTATAAATAATGCCAATGGTTAAATATTAAATAAACTACATTTGTGCAAAGCGCTAATCTTGCGATCACCAATAATATTTAGGCCCAAATCAGACTAAACAACAAAATAAAAATAGTTGTCTTTTTTTCGGTTGCAACGCTTCGTGTTTATTTAATATGCTACCGGATTGTTAATTCCTCAGTTATTAAATTAACTAAAATTGAGACTTTTAAAAATTATGCTTATTACTAATGTCGACAAAATAAAACAATATTATCAAGCTTTACTGGCAAAGGATGCGCACTATATCGGGATATTTTACGCTGGCGTTAAAACAACATCGATATTTTGTATTGCGACTTGCCGAGCAAAGAAACCAAAATTTGAAAATGTAGAATTTTTTAGTACTTTTAAAGAAGCCCTTGATGCAGGGTATCGTCCTTGTAAAATTTGTAAACCAACAGAAAACGCAAATGAAGCACCACCAGAAGTTGTTAAAGCTATTACATTAATTACACAAAATCCCAAAACAAAAATATCGGATACACAATTAAAAGAACATAAAATAAGTCCCGAAACAGTCAGACGCTGGTTCAAAAAACACTATGGTATCACTTTCCAATCCTACCAAAGAATGTATCGAATTAATCACGCTTTTCAAGAGCTTAAAGTCGGCAAAAATGTCATCAATACCGCTTATGATACAGGGTATGAATCTTTAAGTGGCTTTGGATATACCTATAAAAAAATCACCAAAAATACCCCATTAATAAGCATTAACCAAGACATTATCCTAATTAATCGCTTAACAACGCCATTAGGCCCTATGTTTATATGTTCCACTAATCAAGGGATCTGCTTATTAGAATTTGTCGACAGACGAATGTTAGAAACCGAATTCGAACAGCTGCAAAAACAGTTAAAATTGCAAATAATTTTTGGGGATAACAAGCACATAAAACAAGCAAAAGAAGAAATTGATGAGTACTTTCAAGGGAAAAGACAACATTTTAATGTCAATTTGCATACCCCAGGAACAGATTTTCAGCAAACAGTTTGGGACTGTTTAAAACAAATCCCTTATGGAAAACTAACTACCTATAAAGCACAAGCAGAAAACATTAATAATCCACATGCTATACGTGCAGTTGCAAACGCAAATGGATTTAATCGAGTCGCAATTATCATACCTTGTCACAGGGTCATTGGATCAAATGGTGAATTAATGGGATATGGCGGAGGATTAGAAAGAAAACGCTGGTTAATTGAACATGAAAAAAATCACTCAAATCAAAATTAAATGTATTTGTAAAAATTTAAAAAAAATATAAAGTGTTTAAAAAGAATTTTTTACGGCATGGTATTATTTAATGATTAATCACAATTTTACTAATGACACAAATATACTAATTGATAAGTATTGCTAGATTTTAGCATGATATTACGGTTTCTTTATTGCAACTAAAAAGTTTACAGGTATATAATGAAAAATTAGCAACTCTTATAGAAAAGACTTAGAGAGCATTTAAATGAATCAGTTACAAGAAAAACTTGCATTAATTAAAGACAGCATTCTTACCATTCCCAATTACCCAAAAGAAGGGGTTTTGTTTCGTGATATCACCAGTTTACTTGCTGATCCTATTGCATTTAAAACCACTGTTGAATTATTAATTGAACATTATCGTAATAAAAAAATTGACAAAGTAGTAGGTACAGAAGCTCGAGGCTTTATTTTTGCAGCGCCAATTGCATTAGCATTGGGTGTAGGTTTTATTCCTGTTCGTAAACCTAATAAATTACCTCGTCACGTATTTAAAGAAGAATATCAACTTGAATACGGTACAGACACATTAGAAATTCACACAGATGCAATTAAACCGGGTGAACGAGTATTAATTATTGATGATTTACTTGCTACTGGTGGAACGATCGCCGCAACAGCTAATTTAATTCGTAAAGCTGGTGGTATTGCCGAAAATGCCGCATTTGTGATCAACTTACCAGATTTAGGTGGCAAATCCAAGTTAACGGATATGGGGATTGATTGCTTTACTTTAGTTAATTTTGACGGTGAATAATGATTATTATTAAGGGCACGCTTGGTGCCCTTTTTTCATTTTAAGTACCTTTAATTTCTTTTCCTTTCTGAAAAAACGTAAGTTATTTTTATTGCATACAAAAAATAGATATGCACGCCTCACTGCATCTAAATTCAGATGTACAGATCAAAATAAGAAATCAACAAAAAACCAACCAAAATGAATAAAAATACACTTTACATCTTGATTAAGCATTAAATGTGAATTATTATTCAACATTAAAGCATAATTATCTAAGAGAGGATGAGATGAAAAAATTTAACCATATTATTGCAAGAATGCCCGCCAAATCACTAATTAACGGTTTAACATCAGCCAACTTGGGCAAACCTGATTATCAAAAAGCCTTAGATCAGCACAACAATTACATCCGAGCATTACAACAATGCGATGTCGATATCACAATTTTACCCGCTGACGAACGTTTTCCAGATTCGGTATTTGTTGAAGATGCCGTACTTTGCACGCCATATTGTGCCATTATTACAAGGCCTGGAGCCGAAAGCCGCAGGGAAGAAACTGAAATTATCGCTGACACCATCGAAAGATTTTATCCAAATAAAGTAGAAAGAATTAACGCACCTGGTACAGTTGAAGCGGGCGATATAATGATGGTTGAAAACCACTACTACATTGGCTTATCGGCTCGAACCAATCAAACTGGCGCAAACCAAATGATAGCTATTTTAGAAAAGTATGGATTAACTGGTTCAGTGGTTAAGCTCGAAAAAGTGTTACATCTAAAAACAGGTCTAGCTTATTTAGAGAATAACAACTTATTAGCGGCAGGCGAATTTATCACTAAACCCGAATTTCAACACCTTAATATTATTGAAATTCCTGAGCAAGAAAGTTATGCAGCTAACTGTATATGGGTTAATGACCGCGTTATTATGCCAGCAGGCTATCCAATAACAAAAGGCAAAATCGCAGAGCTTGGTTACCAAGTTATCGAAGTGGATACCTCTGAATATCAAAAAATAGATGGTGGTGTAAGTTGCATGTCGTTACGATTTTAATCGATCGATATTAATTATTAATCATACTAAACTGCATAAATAAGACAACAAGATGAATACACCAGTAAGAAAAAAACTCGGCATTCTGCCGCTCACACTGTTGGTGGTTGGCAGTATTGTCGGAAGTGGAATTTTTAGCCTGCCACAAAACATGGCCGAAGGGTCAGGAACTGGGGGAATTTTAATTGCATGGACAATAACCCTTTTAGGCATGTTAATGCTAACACGGATATTTCAGTATTTATCGATCCGATTTTACAAAATCAATGATGGATTATACGGCTATGTACGAGAAGGATTTGGCGATTATATCGGCTTTAATGCAGCATGGGGATACTGGATATCAGCATGGATGTCGTGTACTAGCTACTTAGTTATTTTATTTAGCGCATTAGGATCTTTTGATAGCTTAAGCTTCTTTGGTCATGGCACCACATTACCGGCGGTTATTGCGGCTATTTTATTGTTATGGATAGTACATTATTTTGTATTGAAAGGAATATATCGCGCCTTTTTATTAAATTGTTTAGTGACATTAGCTAAAATTGTGCCTATCGGTTTATTTATTGTTTGTGTTAGCCTCGCCTTTAAAATCTCTACATTTAAGATCGACTTTTGGGGCACACCGCAATTAGGATCAATTATTGATCAAGTTGAAAACACCATGCTTTATACCGTTTGGGTTTATTTAGGAATTGAAAGCGCAACGGTTTATGCAACGAGGGCCAAAAATATCATCAGTATTAGCCGTGCCACCTTTTTTGGCTTTGCTATTACTAGTTTATTACTTGTTTGCGTATCTGTGTTATCACTTGGCATTGTACCGCAACAAGAACTGGCGCAAATGAAAAACCCATCAATGGCCTTAGTCATTGAACGTATCATTGGTAGCTGGGGTGCGACCTTGATCAACATCGGCTTAATCGTATCGGTCAGTGGCGGATTATTATCGTGGCTAATGCTAGCCGCCGAAATGCTATTTTTAAGCGGTCAAGGCAAACAGCACACGGTGCCAAGTTGCTTTGGTAAACTCAACAAAGCAGGTACACCTTCCAACGCATTATGGTTAACAACAAGCTTAATAACGGTATTAATTATCCTTGCTCATTTCTATCAATCGGGCTATAACACCTTAATCCAGTTATCAACCTCAATGGTGCTAATCCCCTACTTGCTTTCGGCACTTTTTGTTTTCAAATTGGCGATTCAACAAGGCAAAGCCTATTTAATTATAATTGGCGCTTTAGGATCGATTTATGGAGTATGGTTGATTTATGCTGGTGGTACAACTTATTTATTACTTTCCATGATACTCTACAGTATGGGACTATGTTTTTACCTCTATGCCAGAAAAGAACGATCTTTACCAGCATTTAGTTACTTTCACGACAAAGTGTATGCTATTGCAATTATCCTATTAGCTATCATTGCTATTTTATACTTCTTAAGCTGATAATAGTTTAGTCGAGGCTTTTTAACAATCTCAAAAAGCCTCATATGCGCAAAAAATTCGAATATATAAAAGGCATGCAAGCAGTTCAAATAATAAATTATATTTGTATATAACATTACTTTTATGCTTTTACTTGTGATAATAAGTATTTCTTTTATCAAGATTTATTACTTGCTATTAAATAATTTTGATTCACTATGAAATTAAAAATAATAAAATATAACAAAAAATATGCTCTGGATATCTGTAAATTATTTTACAATTCCATAAATCAAACTTAAGCAGATGTTTGCTTAATGGTGTTAAAAATCACAGCTCCAAAAAAAATTATAAAAAAACAGTAGTGCCCAGCAAGGTACAAAAACCGTGGACAAAAGACAACAAGCACTCAATCTATCACAATTACCATGAATTGTTTTATTGTGAGATTAAGTTGCTGTGCTTGTATTGCTCACCATTTAGGCTTTATTTTCGAAACAGATAAAAATCAGCTAATAACGTTCTAAATGCTTGTGAATAGCGCCCATCATTATCTCGCATACACAATTGCTGCTGATCAACCTTATTAGGTTGGATAAATGAAAAAACCATCAACGACAACGAAAAATCTTTGTCTGCACTATATCTAACATTCATCAGTTGGTGTAAATATAACTGATTAGATTCACATAATAACCTAAACTGATTGGATAAATGATAAGGCAAAACTAAACAAAATTGACCTGCGGGATTTAATAAACGCGTAACCGTGCCAATAAGCTGTTGAAAGTTTAAACTTTCGGTATAGCGTGCTAATTGCCTTTGCGGATTACGACAATCAACGGCGGATTCAAAATAAGGGGGATTGGTCACAATCAAATCATAGCCCATGGCATGACTTGACTCAAATTGATTAATGTCGATATGAATCGCATTAACTGTAGTAAACCCAGCTTGCTGGATATTTTGCTGACATTGTGCCACTGCCTGCACATCAATATCAATCGCATCAATTTGACAATTATTATGTTCTAATCGCTGGGCTAACATCAACGCAATTACGCCACAACCACAGCCAATATCTAGTATTTTTTGCGGAACAGAACGAATGGGCGCCCATGCGCCTAACAAACAGCTATCGGTTGTTACTTTCATTGGACTTTTGTCGTGCCCAACAAAAAAACGTTTAAAGGTAAAACCACCTTTTTTTAATGGTAATGGATTATTGTGCATGTTTAAACTTCTTAAACAAAGGTTTATTTGACGCAATCGCATCAGCCCAGCGCGTTGGTTCAGGCAAGCGATAGCCACGTAAACATAAATTAACCCATTTTAAAGCACTATCTTGACTCACTCGGTGACCGGTCGAAATAAATAAAGGATTGCAATTATTTTTACTACATAGCACCCAACCAATCTGCTCTTGCTTATCTTGCAAAGGCGTGACACTACCTGCTTGTTTTGGCAATGGTTTATACTGACCGCACAACTTTTTTTTAGCTACACCAATCGTTGGCATATCTAGTAACAAGCCTAAATGGCTGGCAATACCTAAACGCCGAGGGTGAGCAACCCCTTGCCCATCAACGAACAATAAATCAGGTTTCTGAGTTACCTGCTGCCATGCCTCGATCAGTGCTGGATACTCACGAAAAGATAAATAACCGGGAATATAAGGAAACTGCGTTTTTATTCTAGCAATATGGTATTCAACAACTTTAAAATCAGGATAAGTAATAACAACAATTGCAGCTCTAGTCACATGTCCATCATCCTCAAAGCCTACATCGGTTCCACCAATAAATTTAACCGACTGACAAAACGCATCGGATAATGTAATTTGCTTCGCTAACGTCTGTTGTGTTTGCTTTAATTGCGCTAAATTAATAGACATTTTGATTCTGTTCAGTATTATTATCCACAATAAATTGATTTTACCAGAATTAGCATGCCATATACATTAGCAAATCCCGTTGAACTAACAGAAGAAATAAAAAAAAGTCGCTTTATTGTCAATGCTGCGCCAGTTACATCAGTCGAACAAGCCACCGACTTTATTAACCAAATAAGCGATCCCAACGCCACTCACAACTGCTGGGCATGGAAGATTGGACAACAATATCGATTTAACGACGACGGCGAGCCCACCAGCACTGCCGGTCGCCCTATTCTTTCGGCCATTGAAGGGCAAGATTGCGATCAAGTGGTTGTAGTTGTAACTCGCTACTTTGGCGGTATAAAACTGGGTACTGGCGGGTTAATTCGTGCTTATGGTGGTTCGGCTAGCCACTGCTTGCGACAAGCAGAGCGTATCGAACTTATTGCCCGCATGACGCTACAATTTCACTGTTATTATAACGAATGGCCAATTATCGAAAATCGCCTAAAAGAACTTGATGCCATTATTGAAAATCAAGAGTTTGATGCTGAAGGTGTCAACGTCATAACAGGTATCACACAAGATAAATCCCAATTACTGCAAAAAAATATCAGCGACATCACCCGTGGACGCATTATTATTGAGTTATAAAAAATTCTCGGGTAGACCATTTATTTCATTAAAAATTTTTTGATTTATTTTTTGTTTAAAATCAATGTGTTATAATGTTATTTTGCGTATTTTTGGGAGATGAGTGTGAATCATTGGCGACCTTTCTTGTGCAAGGTACTAACCTCATTTGTCGCTCTTTTTCTATTCCCCAACCTGATCGATAAACCTATCGCATACAGTGTGCACTGGCTCTTGAATAAATGCACTATCAATCATTGGCGGATATTTATTGGACCGCCATGACGATAAAAAGAATAACTGCTGTAATGCTCTGGTTTTGTTAGCATTATTTGTCACCATGTCACTTATTGGCTGAGTCAGTTAAAATGGAAGTTGCGGGGGATTGTTTTTTTATTTTTCCTATTTTTGAATAATTGACACTACTGTTGATACAAAACTTCATAACCACTTAAATCATAATCATCTATTAACTCATAACCGTAAATAGTAAGGACCGCGTTCGGGATAACGTTTATTAGCCGGAAAACCACCATACACAATGATTTGGTCGAGTTTTTAATATGTTAGATTATCAACCTTAAATTAAATTCTACTAATTGATTCATAACATAAAATAACTGATTATAGACTATTAAAAAGCTCTCTCAAAAATGAATTGGATTTTCACTTAATGCTAATTTTTGTTCAATTTCCATTATTACGCCTAATTAGTGATTTTTATGATTCCGTCTGGTCAAGCTGCCAATCACACCTTTGGTGTCCTCGGTCGGGAGGAGAGGCACTTTTTTTGACTTTTAGTTATTAAAGCACACAGTCCTTGCCTCCTCGACACTCCAATTACGCAAGGCCTGCTCTTTACTAGGATTGTCTTTTATTTACACCATAAGCGCGATTCACGACCTAAGGATTAACAAATAAAGACTAAGGAGTAGCGCAAACAATATTTCTATAGTTGCCTTTCCAAATTCTAGACATAGCACCCCACCAGCCAAGTTCACATCGTACGCATAGTCCCTATCCCCCGCCAATCACTTTGTCCAAAGCCAGCTAGCGGGAAAAGCTTGAGCATTATAATGCCTCGGGTATCCCCACTCTGTTAATAATCCACCCCCTATTCGAAACTGGATAAGATTATTAGGTGACGACGGCATGCCACCGACCATACGACCTCGACAATGAGAGCAGTCGTCATAATCCTTACCATCACCCCGTTCAGTACAGACTGCGTTGGTCAGGTCTTCGAGCTGTGTCAAACGATACCCAAAACCAGAACACCAAACTTCTTGCTCTTGAAAGGTACCCCCCACTCTTTCCTCGGATCATATGTATAATCTCCCGCACGGGGCACAAACTACTTCTGCGGGACTAACCAATATTTAATAACCTCGTTTCCCTCACTATCTATACCTATTATCTCAAAGGTCTGCTGTAACCTTGGAACAGCAATTCGACGTGAGTAAGGATTACGCCATTGAAAGTTTACCTCTGGACCTTTTAGCGTAATCTTAAGAAAAACCATTCTATTATTTATATCATTACACACTCTCTTGCTGATCTTGTGGCTGGCTCCCATGTCAATTCATCGGCCTATCCCCTTATGAGAAAGCCCATCAGCTCCCGTAGTTGGAAAATTGAGCTCATATGATACCAGATTGATTGGACTAGGGCTCCATAATCTGGATCCCATATACTAGGTATGGTAAACTCGGATGATCTGTAGTGATCAAGAACAGGTCTTACATACATGATCTCTCCCCATTGTGGCCGTGGTGACGGTGGTAGTATTATTGCATCACTACGATTATCCCCTTGACCATTTTGACCCGCTAATGCCGGAAAATGCCATAAACATAACAATAATAACAATGCCAACAGGACTTTTCGAAATAATTTTGATAGTGATTTGAGAAATAACTTCGAGAATATAAACGAGGCAAGAGAAAAAACTCGTCTGATGCGTCTATTTGATAAATTTAAGGCATAGGATTGCTAGTGTCTAAAATGATAATGCATTACGGTTTACCTGTCAATTAAACTTATGTTTTATCTATATTTTTATATACATTTACTTATTAAATAAGCTAGCTTTTGAAACTGGTGAAAGTATAACCGTTTTAAAAAGCTTAGCTAGTTTTTTGGGGGATTTTTAGTAAAATTAATTAGGCGTGACTTTGATTAAGTTTTATGAAAAAATTTAAAAGATTGAAATATTTAATTTTTATTAAAAAACAAATAAAATCAATGATCTATCTGAATATTTTTGATGATTTAGGGCCTGGGTGGCGATATTTAGCTATAATTTGAGTGGTTGGGTTTCGGGCGTTGTCATTGTTGTGATTTATTCCACTAAAAGCTCAAAATATCTAAAAGCTAACCGAACCACAAGTTATAAAAATATAAAATAAAAAGAGGGAGGAAGCCCTCCTTTTTTATGCACCAGCTCTATAATTAGGTGGCTCTTTGGTAATTAGTACATCATGTACATGGCTTTCCTTCATTCCTGCACCTGTAATACGATAGAATTTGGACTTAGTTCTTAATTCATCAATTGTTGCACAGCCGGTCAATCCCATACAAGATCTTAATCCACCCATTTGTTGGTGAACTATCTCTTTCAATGGCCCTTTATAGGCAATGCGCCCTTCTATGCCTTCGGGCACAAGCTTGTCGGCAGCGTTGTCAGTTTGGAAGTAGCGATCAGAAGATCCTTTTGCCATTGCACCAAGCGATCCCATTCCACGATATGATTTATACGCTCTACCTTGGAATAGTTCAATTTCGCCTGGGGCTTCTTCGGTGCCGGCAAACATTGATCCAACCATCACACAAGAAGCACCTGCTGAGATGGCTTTAGCAATATCGCCTGAATAGCGAATGCCACCATCTGCAATAACAGGGATATTGTGTTTTTGTGCCACTTCAACAGCGTCCATAATAGCACTAATTTGCGGTACACCAACGCCAGTAACAATGCGTGTTGTGCAAATTGAGCCAGGACCAATCCCCACTTTAACAGCGCTAACGCCTGCATCAATAAGTGCTTTAGCACCTTCACTAGTGGCTACATTACCGCCAATTATTTGTAAATCAGGATAAGCCTTTCTTGCTTGGCGAATACGTTCAAGCACACCTTCTGAATGACCGTGTGATGAATCAATTAATAATACATCAACACCAGCTTCAACTAATGCAGCAATGCGTTCTTCGTTCCCTGCTGCTGCGCCAACAGCGGCACCCACGCGCAAGCGTCCTTTATCGTCTTTACAAGCGTTAGGCTTTTGTTCCGCTTTATTGTAATCTTTAACCGTGATCATGCCTTTTAGGTGGAATCGAGCATCAACGACGAGGACTTTTTCAACACGATGTTCATGCATTTTTTGCAGTACGATTTCACGTTGTTCGCCTTCATTTACAGTCACTAAACGTTCTTTTGGTGTCATCACAGCTGTAACAGGTAAAGATAAGTCGGTTGCAAATCGGACATCGCGTGCGGTAATAATACCAACTAGTTCTTGAGTTTCAGTCACAACTGGAAAACCAGCAAAGCCATACTCTTTAGCTAGATCGGTAACTTGCTGTATGGTTGCGGTTGGTAAGACTGATACCGGATTTTGCACTATACCACTTTCGTGTTTTTTAACGCGCCTTACATGATTGGCTTGGTTTTCAATTGACATATTTTTGTGGATAAAACCAATGCCACCCTCTTGCGCTAGTGCAATTGCTAATTCAGATTCGGTCACTGTATCCATTGCGGCTGACAACATTGGAATATTCAATTTAATTGTTTGAGTAAGTTGAGTACTAATATCAGCTGTATTAGGTAATACAGTTGAGTGAGCTGGGACTAATAACACGTCGTCAAACGTGAGAGCTTCTTTAACTATACGAGACATGACAATATTCACCACTGGTTGGATTGTTGATAAAATATTGCCGAGGAATTCTACTTACTTTTAACTCAAAAGGCTAGTGGAATTTCTTTTTTATTGGAATAAAAAGAAAGTAAAAAATCAAATGAATTCGGATTAAATAAAGATAAGCTGAGAATACCTCATCAATTGAATAAGCACTGATGAGGCAAAGTAGTAAATTATTATATTTTTATTAGATAAACATATTAATAGCTAAGCATCCTACTAATCCACAAACTGAAATCACTGTTTCTAATAGTGACCATGATTTCATGGTTTCAGTAATACTTAAGTTGAAGTATTCTTTAAACAACCAAAAGCCAGGATCATTAACGTGTGAAAACACAACACTACCAGCACCTGTTGCAATCACCATAAGTTCAGGGCTTACACCTGTTGAAGCAATTAAAGGGAACACTATGCCACCTGCTGTCAATGCTGCAACAGTTGCAGAACCAAGCGCTAAACGCAATAATGCAGCAATTAACCACGCCATGACAATCGGCGATACATTCGACGAATGCATCATCTGTTCAATGTAAACCTTGACACCACTATCGACAAGCACTTGCTTAAATGCTCCACCACCACCAATAATTAATAGCATCATAGAAATAATTTTGATTGAATCAACCAAAGTTGAATTAACTTCAGCCATGGAACGACCGCGTAAAATCCCAAAGGTAAATACTGCAACTAACACTGAAATTAAAGTTGCAATGACCGGATCACCCAAAAATTCCACATAAGGAAATACTACATGTCCTTTATCTAAAGTCATATCGCAAACTGCACGAATCGACATTAAAATAACAGGAATTAAGGCAGTAAAGACACTCACCGCAAAACTTGGCATTTGATCATCAGTGAATTTTTTAGAGTTATATAAACCCTCTTCAATTGGATGGTTAATTACACGAATAAACGGTAGTCTTGCTAATACTGGTCCAGCTAAAATCACCGTTGGAATAGCGATGATTGTACCGTAGAGTAAAGTTCGCCCCATATCAGCTTGAAAAATTTCAGCAATTGCGGTTGGACCAGGATGCGGGGGTAAAAAACCATGGGTCACCGATAAAGCTGCTGCCATTGGAATACCAATATATAATGGCGATATTCGTAACGTGGCTGCAATGGTTAAGACTAATGGCAATAAAAGAACAAAGCCAACTTCATAAAAAAGTGCAAAGCCAACAATAAAACCAGTCAGTGTGACTGCCCATTGAATTTTTTTATCACCAAATGTTTCAATTAGCGTTGTTGCGATGCGTTGCGCCCCACCACAATCGGCCAGTAGTTTACCTAACATTGCCCCAAACCCCATAATTAAGGCCAAACTACCAAGCGTGCCACCAACCCCATTTTTAATTGACTTGACTACATCCATTACTGGCATACCTTCCATTACACCCACACTGAGTGCAACTAGAATCAAAGCAATGAAGCCATTGACTCGAAGGGGTAACATTAAAATAAGTAGCAACGCTACACCAATAGCAATTATTATTAACGGCATAAATAGTTCCTCTAAAATAAAATAATCCGTGTTATCGGTAACATGTCAAATTATAGAGGATTTTTTAAAAAATACAGTGAAAAATATCCAAATTGAGAATTAGATCACATTTTTAAAACTAATCTGCTTTTTGTGCCGTGATGATATAATTAACATCAACATTGGTTCCTAATTTGAATTCATTTTTAAATAAATGATATTCCATACCAATAATGTCTTTAACATTCAATCGAGCAAGTTCAATCCAGCTCATTAATTCTGATGGGCGAATAAAGCGATTAAAGTCGTGTGTGCCTTTAGGCACTAATCGTGCAATATATTCTGCCCCATAAATCAACAATAACTTGGCTTTATGATTACGATTGATGGTTGATAAAAACAGTTTACCGCCGGGTTTAAGTAATCTTTCGCAGGCTTGAATGATTGAAAATGGATCTGGCACATGCTCTAACAATTCCATACACGTTATGACATCATATTGCGCAGGATTTTGCTCGGCATGTTGCTCAACTGTCTGTTTTTTATAGTTAATTGATAAATTACTTTTCGCTGCATGGAGTTTTGCCACTGCTAATGATTCATCAGCAAGATCTATGGCTGTCACATTCGCACCAAGCTTCGTTAAACTTTCTGATAAAATGCCACCACCGCATCCCACATCTAATATCGCTTTTTGATCTAATAGCCCACACTGTTGTTGCACATAATTCACACGCAATGGATTGATAATATGCAAAGGTTTACATTTTCCATTAGGATCCCACCACTGATCAGCTAATTGCGAAAATTTATTTATTTCATTAAAATCAATGTTTTGAGACATGGCGATTTTTCCATAACCTAAATTGTAAACTAAATTGATAAGCAATCATTTTAAGCCATCACCACTATCAATAAAAGGGGAAAATATAAATTTATCTATACACAAATAATGAATAGGTAGTCAAAAATTTAATTCAAAACATTATAAAATTTAACAGCTAACTTGCTATTTATATTTATAGTTTTAATGATTCCTTGTTTCCATACGCATTTCATGGCATGATTTAGAGCTTTATTCATCTAATAAAAAATTTTAGGCATTTGCTTACACTAAAATTAAACAATTAAGAGTCAAGGAAAAATATTCATGAGTACAGGAACTATGAAAAAAAGCCACTCTCAGTGGAGCTCGCGCATGGGGTTTATGCTTGCCGCAGCTGGTTCTGCTGTTGGGTTAGGTAACATTTGGAAATTCCCATATATGGCAGGTGAAATGGGCGGTTCAGCGTTTGTGCTTACCTATTTGCTATTTATGTTTGTGATTGGTCTACCAATTTTAGTTTTAGAATGGTTAATTGGCCGTCGTGGGCAAAAAAATCCAATTCATACAATGGAAGATGTGGCTATTTCAGAAGGTCGTTCTAAATCATGGCATTGGGTTGGTATTATCGGTGTAGTGGGTTCTTTTTTAATCTTATCATTTTATAGTGTTATTGGTGGTTGGGCGACAGATTACATTGTTTTATCCGCTCAAGGTACTTTCGAAGGTGCTCATGGTGAAGTTACAGGTCAAATTTTTGATAACTTTCTTGGTAACGTAAACCATTTATTAACTTGGCACACCGTATTTATGTTTGCCACTGCATCTATCGTTGCAATGGGCGTGGGCGCTGGTTTAGAGCGAGCCTGCAAAATTATGATGCCAGGTTTAGGGGTATTGCTATTAGTATTAGTTGGATATGCAGCTTATGTGAGTGGTCCATCTTTTGGTAAAGCGTTTAGTTTTTTATTTACACCTGACTGGTCTGCCATTAATGGTACCGCTATGTTAGCAGCGTTAGGTCATGCGTTCTTTAGTCTATCTTTAGGTATGGGTATTATGATGGCATATGGTTCGTACCTTGGAAAAGATGTTAATCTACTATCTACTGCGCGCACTGTGGTCATCTTAGATGTCATTGTAGCAATGCTATCTGGTATGGCTATATTTCCTCTTGTGTTCGCCAATGGTTTACAACCTGGTGAAGGTCCTGGTCTTATTTTTGTTACTTTACCTATTGCCTTTGGTAATATGGCTGGTGGCACTGTTTTAGGTGTTTTATTCTTTATATTCCTAACTTTTGCGGCGTTGACATCTTCAATTTCATTACTTGAACCAACTGTCGAGTTATTAGAAGAAAAAACGCCATTGGGTAGAAAATCAGCAACGATTTTAAGTAGTTTAGTTATTTGGGCTTTAGGTATTGCTTGTTTATTAGCATTTAATGAATGGGCTGATGTCAAACTATTTGGTAAAAATATTTTTGATTTACTTGATTACCTGACCAGTAAAATCATGTTACCACTTACAGGATTAGGCACTGTGGTATTTGGTGCTTGGATGATGAATCAAAAACGCATCCGCGAAGAATTAAATTTAAATGATTTCTGGTTTAGCGTTTGGAGCGTGCTAACTCGTTACATTGTTCCTGTTGCGGTTATCATAATTTTGATTTATGGATTTTTATAAAAGCCATTACAAATTTAGTGTTCAGTTAAAAGCCTTGACCTATCAAGGCTTTATCCTTTTTTTAATGTTATATAACAAAAAACAATCAAACAATAAATAAATTTGTTAACTCCTATTGAAATCTGCTTTTTTAATCCCATATAGCAATACATCAATAAATCAAACCATTAAGTTAATTTTATTCAGTTAATGCTAACAGGCAATGCTCCATTATTTGATGAGCAAAATGCTAAGAGTTTGTTAATAACAAATTCATTTTACAGTTAGGATTAATTGAAATGACTAAATATAATAGAGGAACTAGTCAATGAGTAAGCAAGGCACTGAAACTCGTGGATTTCAATCCGAAGTTAAACAAATTCTGCATTTAATGATTCACTCTTTATATTCAAATAAAGAGATTTTTTTAAGAGAGCTTATTTCTAACGCATCTGATGCCGCCGATAAACTTCGTTTTAAAGCACTTGAAAATCCAGAACTATATGCTGGCGATGGTGAACTTGGTGTGCGTATTTCAACCAATAAAGAAGCTGGTACTTTAACGATTGCTGATAATGGTATTGGTATGACACGTGATGAAGTGATTGAAAACTTAGGTACTATTGCTAAATCCGGCACTAAAGCGTTTTTAGAGTCTATTGGTAGTGATCAGGCTAAAGATAGCCAATTAATTGGTCAGTTTGGCGTAGGTTTTTATTCTGCTTTTATTGTTGCCGATAAAGTTACTGTTAGAACACGCGCAGCCACAGCAAAAGCTGACGAAGCGGTTATGTGGGAATCAGCAGGTGAAGGTGAATATACAATATCTGACGATAATAAAGAAACTCGTGGTACCGAAATCACCTTACACTTAAAAGAAGACGAAAAAGAGTTTTTAGACGATTGGCGTTTACGTTCTATTATTAGCAAATATTCTGATCACATTTCACTCCCTGTTGAAGTGCAAACCACTGACGAAGAAAGCAAAGAAGTTAAATGGGAAAAAGTCAACAAAGCCCAAGCACTATGGACGCGTAGTAAATCAGAAGTGACCGACCAGGAATATAAAGAATTTTATAAACACCTTTCGCACGACTTTGCCGATCCATTAAGTTGGAGCCACAACCGTGTCGAAGGTAAACAAGAATATACTAGTTTACTTTATATCCCAGCAAAAGCGCCTTGGGATATGTGGAATCGCGATAATAAACATGGTTTAAAATTGTATGTACAACGCGTATTTATTATGGATGATGCAGAACAATTTATGCCAAACTATTTACGTTTTGTTAAAGGCTTAATTGATTCCAATGATCTACCATTAAATGTATCGCGCGAAATTTTACAAGATAACAAAATCACCCAAAACTTGCGTAATGCATGTACTAAGCGTGTGTTACAAATGCTTGAAAAACTTGCCAAAGACGATAAAGAACAGTATCAACAATTCTGGAGTGAGTTTGGTTTAGTACTAAAAGAAGGTACTGGCGAAGACTTTGCCAACCGTGAAACAATTGCTAAATTACTTCGTTTTGCGTCAACTCACACCGATAGTGATGCACAAACTATTTCGTTAGATGATTACATTAGCCGTATGCAAGAAGGTCAAGAAAAAATCTACTATATTACCGCTGACAGCTATGGTGCAGCTAAAAATAGTCCTCATCTTGAGCTATTCCGTAAGAAAGGCATTGAAGTCTTATTGTTGTCCGATCGTATTGATGAATGGATGATGAGCAACTTAACTGAGTTTGATGGCAAACAGTTCCAATCTATTAGCAAATCAGACGAATCAATCGAAAAGCTTGCCGATCAAAACAGTGAAGAGCAAAAACAAGTTGAAAAAGAACTTGAACCATTTATTGAACGAGTCAAAACCGCTTTGGGCGATAAGGTGAAAGACGTTAAATTAACTCACCGTTTAACTGATACGCCAGCGATTGTTACCACTGCCGCTGACGAAATGAGTACACAAATGGCTAAATTGTTTGCAGCAGCAGGTCAGAAAGCGCCGGAAATCAAATACACGTTTGAAATCAATCCAGATCATAAACTGGTTAAACGTATTGCCGATACGCAAGATGAAAGCGCATTTAACGATTGGGTTGAACTATTGCTTGATCAGGCTTTGCTTGCTGAAAAAGGTTCGCTTAGCGATCCAAGTAAATTTATTCAAACCATGAATAAATTATTAGCGCAATAGTAAAATAATAACCACTAACCACAGCCCTGATAGGTTAATACTATCGGGGCTTTTTTATACTAACAAAAAAGGTCAACTATATTTTTTTCAAATAGTATGATGTTTATCACATTTTTTTATTTTTTTGCTTCCGATTTTTTTCTAGCGATTCATAATGGGTAGATATAAGGAATTGATCAAACTCAATGAAAATTTATAAAATATTAAATAACAATGTTATTGTTACCCTTGATGCGAAAGGCGATGAATTAATTGTCACAGGTCGTGGAATTGGCTTTAAAAAGCATAAGGGTGATTTAATCGATACGAGTCTTATAGAAAAGCAGTTTTCTCTGGATAATAAAGAAACATACCCAAAATTTGAAGAATTGCTTTCAAAGATTCCCTTTGAAGTATTAACCACCTCCGAAGTTATTATTAATCATGCCAAACAATGTATAGATGGTAAATTACAAGACAGCATTTATATTTCACTGACTGATCATATCCATTTTGCCATTGAGCGTCATAAACAAGGGTTTGACATTCCAAATGGATTTTTGTGGGAGATCAAAAAATTTTACCCTAAAGAGTTTCAGATCGGTTTATATGCTTTAACCATAATAAAAGAGCGATTATCCATTGAACTACCTGAAGACGAAGCCGGTTTTATTACTTTTCATATCGTCAATGCACAATTAAATGACACGATGCCCAATATCGTCAATATGACTAAAATTATGCGTGAAATTCTCAATATTGTGAAATATTATTTTAACTTTGAATATGACGAAAACAGCCTGTCTTATCAGCGTTTTGTTACTCATTTAAAATTTTTTGCTCACCGTATTCTAAGTCACAGCAAACAAACACAACAAGATAACTCCTTGTATGAATTAGTTCGGCAAAAATATGAACTCGCCTATCTTTGTACTAAACAGATAGATTTACATTTAATACAACAATATCAACATCCCCTTTCTGATGACGAAAGCCTATATTTAACGATTCATATTCAAAAACTACGCACTGAACTTAAATAGCATAATGTGAAGTAAATCACACTTTAGCCATTATTATTGTATAAATCTTAACTAGTTTTAAAATTTGTGTTAGTCTAAACTAGTCATTAATTGGATTGTTATTGCAAAGTTAACACGGCTTACTTTGCAAGCAAAACCTAGATCCCAAAAACATCTTGGGATCTAGGTTTTTTTGTTATAAAAATAAGGATAAAGTATGAAAAACAAAGAGCTTGCCGAATCAATCATTCAGCATGTTGGAGGAAAGGACAATGTTATCAGCTTAGTGCATTGTGCTACTCGCTTAAGATTTGTATTAAAAGATGATAGCAAAGCTGATGCAGATACATTAAAAAAACAAGTTGGTGTGATTACTGTTGTACAAAATGGAGGACAATTTCAGGTCGTTATCGGTAATAATGTTGCAGATGTATTTAGTGATATTATGCAATTAACCAACCTTAATGAAAATACTAGCTTGGAGTCTAAATCAGGCAAAAAATTAGGTGTTCTATCTAAATTGATTGATTTAGTTTCTGGTATTTTTATTCCTGCTCTAGCTATTCTTGTTGCAGGGGGAATTTTAAAAGGCTTGGTATCTTTGTTACAAATACTTGATATTATTGCTCCTGAAACATCAACTTATAACTTCCTATTTGCCATTGCTGATGCACCTTTTTATTACCTCCCTATCATCTTGGGTTTTTCTGCCGTGAAAAAATTTGGTGGCAATCCTTATGTAGGTATGGCACTGGGTGGTGCTTTAGTTCACCCCAATATAGTCGGTATGATGAAAGGAACTCTAGAATTACAAACCGAATTTTTCTCTATTCCAATTAATCTTATTCCCTATGCTTCATCAGTATTCCCGATTATTTTGGCGAGCTGGTTCTATTCAGTATTAGAACGAAACTTTAATAAAATATTGCATGATTCGTTTAAAAAATTTATTTCTCCATTGCTTGGGGTCTTAATTACAGTACCTTTAACTTTTGCGGTTATTGGTCCTATTGTATCTATTTTAAGTGATGGAGTTGCCTCGGGCATTATCTATATCTATCAACTTAATTCCGTTATTGCTTCAATGATTTTAGCCGCTGTTTGGCAAATCATGGTGATCTTTGGTGTTCATTGGGGATTAGTGCCATTTGCCATGAATAACATAGCGCTTTATCAAGAAGATTTTATGTTGCCAATTCTGTTCCCTGCTGTCTTTGCTCAAACTGGTGCTGCATTAGCTGTGATGTTACGATCTAAAGATAAACAATTTAAAGGTTTAGCTAGTTCTTCGGTATTGTCTGGCATTTTTGGCGTAACTGAGCCTGCAATCTACGGGGTTAATTTACCATTAAAAAGACCATTTGTGATTGGTTGTTTATCTGCTGCTATTGGCGGTGCTATTGTCGGTTATTATCACACCGTAACCTATTCATTTGGCTTTATTAGTATATTTGCATTTTTACAATTAATCCCACCAGAAGGGATAGATGCAAGATTTTATGCTGTTGTCGTTGCTTCAATTCTTTCATTTACCATTGCGACATTAGCTACTTACTTTTTTGGTATGCCTAAAGATAAATCTCAAACTAATGAAAGCGATACTTCATCATCGAATAATATTACTAATGAAAACATTGATAACCCGAATAATACTACGATTTACAGCCCAATGTCAGGAAAAGTCATTGCGTTAAGTGAGGTTAAAGACCCAACATTTGCTAGTGAGTTAATGGGTAAAGGTATCGCAATCATCCCAACAATTGGGCAAGCTGTAGCGCCTGATAATGGTGAGGTCGTGTCACTATTTAGAACCAAACATGCTATCGGTTTTCAAACTGATGGCGGTGCCGAAATATTGATCCACATAGGCATTGATACCGTTAAACTAGACGGTCAATATTTCGAGGCTCATATCGAAGCTGGTAGCAAAGTAAAAAAAGGCGATCTATTAGTTAGCTTTGACATTGACGCTATTAAGCAAGCTGGTTTTGAAGTGACCACTCCAATTATCATTACTAACAGTGATAGTTATCAAGATATACAATGTCCCGTTGAAGATAATAATATTCAAAGTGGAGAGGCTTTATTAGCGTTATCCCAAAATAAGGAGTAAAACATGTCAACAAAATTTCCTAATGATTTTCTTTGGGGCGGTGCCATTGCTGCCAATCAAGTTGAAGGTGCTTACCGTACAGATGGTAAAGGTTTATCCACATCAGATTGCACACCAAATGGTTTATTTGGTGACATCATTGATCGAAATGAAAGCAATATTACAAGCATAAAAGACAATGCCATTGATTTTTACCATCGCTATCCAGAAGATATAGCCCTATTTGCTGAAATGGGTTTTACCTGTTTACGTACATCAATTGCTTGGACACGTATATTCCCAAATGGAGATGAAGAACAACCTAATGAAGCTGGGCTAGCCTTTTATGACAAATTATTTGACGAAATGGCAACACACAACATCACACCATTAGTCACTTTATCGCATTATGAGATGCCCTATTATCTTGTTACTCAATATGGCGGTTGGGGCAATCGCAAAGTGATCGAATTTTTTACTCGTTATGCTAAAACCGTTTTTGCACGTTATAAAGATAAAGTTAAATATTGGTTAACTTTCAATGAAATCAATATGTCATTGCATGAACCGTTTACGGGTGTAGGCTTGGATAGAAACAGCACCAAACAACAAATTTACCAAGCTATCCATCATCAATTAGTTGCCAGTAGCCGAGCGGTTAAACTTTGTCATCAAATGATCCCTGATGCCAAAATTGGCAATATGCTATTAGGTGCAGTGGCTTACCCGCTTACCCCAAAACCCGAAGATGTTTGGGCAACTCATCAAGAAAATCATGGTTGGTTATTTTTTGGTGATGTGCAAGTTCGTGGTCATTATCCAACTTATATGAATCGCTTTTTTAAAGAAAATAATATTAAACTTGAGATCAACGAACAAGATAAACAAGATCTAAAAGAAACCGTCGATTTTGTTTCATTTAGTTATTACATGAGCTGTTGTGCAACATCCGATGAGTCTCAAAAAACCAAAGGTAATATTTTAGATATGGTGCCTAATCCTTATCTTAAAGCATCCGAATGGGGGTGGCAGATCGATCCAACAGGGATTCGTTTTCTCCTTAATTTACTTTATGAACGTTATCAAAAACCACTATTTATTGTCGAAAATGGCTTGGGTGCCAAAGATAAATTAGAAGCAGACAACACTGTCAATGATGATTATCGAATTAATTATATGAATGATCATTTAGTGCAAATTCGTGAAGCCATTAACGATGGAGTTGAAGTCATGGGCTATACCAGTTGGGGGCCAATAGACCTTATTAGCGCATCAAAAGCCGAAGTGACTAAACGTTATGGCTTTATCTATGTTGATTTAAATCAAGATGGCACAGGTACGTTAAATCGGTATAAAAAGAAAAGTTTTTATTGGTATCAGTCCGTGATTTCATCGAAAGGTGAAAATTTAAAAAAATAAAATGATTTAAGGGGATTATCGTGATTAATCCCCTATTATTTATCCAAAGGATAGCGCATGAAAAAACCAACAACAAAACTTTTATTAACCAACAGTTTTATTATTGTAACTTTACTGACAAGTTGCGCACAACATCCATCTATAGCAACAGATAATAATATTGATGATGACGTCACAATCTATTTTGCCCGTCATGGAAAAACTCTATTTAATACTTATGATTTAGTGCAAGGCTGGGCCGACACACCATTGACGGATCAAGGCATTAAACTTGCTCGCTACCTTGGTGAAGGATTTAAAAACATTCAATTTGATGCTTATTATACAAGTGATGCAGGACGACAACGTGAAACGATGCAAGTGCTTCTTCAACAAAAAGGAGTTAAAGATTATAAAATTCGTGAACTTAAAGGTTTACGTGAAGTTTTTTTTGGTGGTTTTGAAGGTAGACCAAATACTAAAATGGTCTATTCAAGTATGAAACTATCTGGATACAACTCTGTTGATGCCTTTTATAAAGGGTATCAAGCCGGCAATCTTCCTATAGATGTGATGATAGATTCAATTGCAAAAACAGATCCAAGGCACCAAGCCGAAAATTACCAACAGGTTAAAACAAGAACACAAGCAGCGTTACAAACTATAGTACAAAACGCACATAACAACCATGAAAAAACAATTCTTGCTATTTCTTCAGGAATGTCAATGCAGGCTATGATTTCAGATTTAACTGACAATAAAGATAAAAATAAACCACTAGCAAATGCAACTGTCATCAAAATTATTTATAAAAATGGTCAATATACTGTAAGTGAAATTGGCAATATGGAATATGTTAATAAAGGTAAAGCGGCACTAAATCAGCAAAAAATGAAACTAACCGAATAATTATTAATTTCATAATGGCATTAACTTATTAAAAACTTAACTTTAAATTATTGGATTGTTACTGTTTGTTACAGGCAAAACCTAAATGTTAATTAGAGAGTTGTTCTCTGATTTAGTATTTAGGTTTTTTTTTAATATAAAAAACGATTAGGAAAAATAACAATGAAAGTAAAATATCTCACAATGATGCTGCTGGGGATATCAAGCTCTTTGGCATCGGCAAATGAAATAACCAATAATTCAATCTTAGATGACCTATTTTTTAAAAATTCTAAGTTTGAATTTTCTACTCGTAATCATTGGAAGTATTTAAAAGAAAATGCATCCCAGCCCAAAGAAGTACACAGTGCATGGGGACAAGTTTTTACTTTTGATTTAAAGTCAGGCTATTTATTCAACACTATTGGCTTTGATATCACCTATGACAATGTCATAAAATTAGGCGCTAGCGATTATTTTGCAACACGTAATTTACTTTACAATGATGGTAAAAGCTACAACAAACATCATGCGCATGGCTTTAATAAAATTACTCAACGTTATGCAAAAATTAAATTAGGTAATGATGTCATTAATTTCAATGGTAAAGCGGGTTGGCATAGTTTGAAAGATTTTGGTGTAATAAGTTCATCAAAACATCTTACACGAAATAGTTATTTGGGTTATAGTGGTATTCTAAAATATGATGACGTCTACTTTTCATTAGCCTATATCGATAGTACCCTCCCTCGAGAATCTGCTAAAAAATTACATTTTTTAACAGCCGATCGTAAAAAAATCATTGATAATATTTCAACTGCTGAAATCGCTTATAAAGATAAAGAGCTTACGTTGGATTATTCTTATGGGGTTGCCAAAGATTATTTAAGACGCCATGTGATTGAATTATCATATAAACCAATGCAAAAATTAATTTTAGGCGGACAATTTTATGGTAGTTATGCGCTTGATAATTATAATGCCATGAAACAAAACAAAAAAGAGTTTGAAGATCATGCCTGGCATTATGCAACTGATGTAGAATGGAAAGAAGATGACTGGAGTGTTAAAGTTGGTTTAGCTTACACGGATGCCAACAAACACAACGCTATCGGGTATTATAATCGACATTTAGGTAAAAATACCCGTGCTCGTTTTAATGGTTTAGCTGCTGCGGGCGCAGACTATTTACGAGATGGCGAGCTGGTGCTAACCACAGTAATGAGCTATGATTTTGTTAAAGATAATAGTACAGGTCTCTATATGAATTATGGCCAATTTAACTACAAACACAATAAATTAAAAAATGGCGAAATAAACCTTTTTGATATATGGAAACCAACTAGTGGTGTGTTTAAAAATCTCTCTATTTTATCAAAAGTTGGTTATGGCTGGTCTTATAAAACAGTAAGTGCTTCAGATCTTACTCCAAAACTTAGACACGGAAAATACCAACGCTCACCTACACTTTCGGCAGAAACCATTATAGATTATCGATTTAATTTATTATAAATGAGGACAACAAAATGAAAAAAATAACTATATTAATCAGTTCATTAACTATTTTAATATTAAGCATATCACAAGCTTTTGCTGATGATACTTACCTATATGTGACTCGACATGGCAAAACCATGTTTAATAACGTACATCGTGCTCAAGGCTGGTCTGATACGCCACTAACCAAACCAGGGGTTGAAGTAGCCGAGCAGCTAGGACGCGGTCTAAAAGATGTTAAATTTATTTCGGCTTATTCTAGTGATTTAGGTCGAGCACGACAAACTGCCCGCATTGTTTTAGAAACTAAAGGTGACAAAGTTCAAATTAATGAAATGGAAGGATTGCGTGAAACCTGTTTTGGTGATTATGAAGGTGATCTTGATCCTAATATGTGGAATCCTGCTGCAAAATATTTAGGTTATGCATCTGATAAAGATCTAATGGATGACATGGCTAAAGGTAAAGTTACCCTAAAAAAAATGATGAATGCTATTGCCGCAGTTGAAAAATCAGGCGAAGCCGAAGACTACAATAAAGTAAAAACGCGTATGCAAGCATCATTAAAAACCATTGCGGAATCAGCCAAAACGCAAGGTGGCGGTAATGTTTTAGTGGTATCTCATGGCATGGCAATTATGGCTATGGTTGAAGAATGGCTAGATACACCAATCACAACAGGATTAGGCAATGCCAGTGTCACTAAAATTCGCTATACCGACGATGGTAAATTTATTGTCGAAAGCCTTGGCGATATGAGCTACGTTGAAAAAGGCAAAAATCAAGCTAAATAATCTTGAAATATATGGCTCGCTAATGAGCCATATCCCATTTACCATTTAAGGATAATATTAATCAATAAATTTGTAGTATTTATCACCCTAAACAAGCATAATTTGACATCATTTTTATTAAACATAACTAAAAGGTCAACATGTTTTATTTATGCAACTATTCGTCTCAAATAGGATTAATTACCCTAGCCAGCCAGCAAAATAAGTTAGTCGGAGCTTGGATTGAAGGAGAAAAATATTTTGGTCATATACTCAACACACAAACCGAAGAAAAACCTAATTTACCCATTTTTAACTCAACAAAAAAATGGCTTGATGATTATTTTTTAGGAAAGAAACCAGATCTATCTCAACTTGAACTTGCACCAAATGGCACACCTTTTCGACACCTAGTATGGGAAATTTTATGTGAAATTCCATATGGCAAGGTCACAACTTATGGCGATATCGCGAAACAGATCGCGCTTAAAACAAACAAAGCCAGCATGTCTAGTCAAGCTGTAGGCGGTGCGGTTGGACATAATCCCATATCAATCATTATTCCTTGCCACCGTGTTATTGGCACAAAGGGTAATTTAACCGGTTACGCGGGTGGAATAGATAAAAAGATTGCCTTGCTCAAACTTGAAGGTATAGATACGTCTCAATTTATGATTCCAACCAAAGGAACAGCACTTTAGAATGCGAAAGGCTTGTTACACAGCTATGCATTAATGCTAAACAAGCTATAAAAGACAAACAGAAATTTTAGGTTTAAACATTTTTAAATTTTTTTGTTTATTGATTCTAATCTTGGGTAAAGCAACTATTAGGAGGTAGGATTGGGCTATTTTCCAGATAAAGCTTTAATCATTATCTATAAACAATGAATTATTGTTCATTAACAATTGCTTGTTTTTATACTAGAATATTACAATTAATATGCTAGGCTTAAGTTTTTTGCCCCTTTTCAATCTATATAAAATAAGTTACAACATCACATTCAAATAAGAAATTTAAAGAAACGAAATAATAACAATGAAAACAATACTATTTGCTTTGCTTCTAATATTCTCCTTTCCTGTACTGAGTTTTACTTACGCTTACAAAGGCCATATGGAGGATAAAGAAATAACGTTATATTTGAGCACAATAAAAGCTTTTTGGGTCGATAAAGATGATCACAAACAAATACAACATGTTTTATCCTATGATTGTCTGCTAATGGACTCATGCGATGAAATTATCCAGCAAACCAGTTTAAAACTTTATGATGATAAAGATATTTATTTTGATAACAATGATAATCGCCCAAAAATGAAAAACTCAATCAGTTATTTCAAATTTAATCATAGTGGACAAACACTATTTAATCAGACATTAATTGGTTATTGGTTTGATGGTAAAAAAAATCAACAATACCCAGTAAAATTGCAAAAACAGTTTGAAATAAGTGATGAAACAGATGATGAATTTGATCGCCTTGAATTATTACAGGCAGATTCATCAGATGAATTCTACTTTACTGCGGTATTATCAAAACAGAAAAAAGAAAAAATTAAACTGGTTGGTATTAATGTTTATGCCAAAAGTAATCACCAATTATTGCAAAAAATACAGAATTTGAATTATAGCTACAACCAATTTAACAGTATCCATCTAGAAGATATCAATTTTGACGGAAATCTTGATTTAGCCATTAAGAAATATGCTTCAAGTGCCAGAATAGGAGCAAATTATGACTACTATATCAATGACAAAGGAAAATTTATTGCCACAAACTTATGGGGGAGCGATATCTATTTTAATCCTAAAGATAAATCGGCCACAGGTCAAAAAAATTGTTATGATTATAATGAAAAACAGCAAAGAGTCTTAACTACAATACAAAGCATTTATCATTATCAAAAATACAAATATATCAATATAAAAAATAGTTGTCAGTTTAAAAACATGGATACTCAAGAATACAGAAAATGTAATGACGATGAATATAACGCTTGTTTATTAAACCGAAATAATATTATTCGAGAAAACCCGCATGTGATTGGTGAAGATAATATATTGTATAAAAATATGGTATGGTACAAAGGTAAATTCATTGATGGCGTTGTAGATGATGAATGATTATGATGCGGTTTCAGCTAGCGATAGTCTTATATAATCGTTATTTAGTATAATAATATAGTTAGTTAAGTGTAAGAAAACAGCAGGTTATTTACATTTCATGATTAAAATAATCCTCTAAAAACTCATAAAGCCTTTTACTAGAAATCGCTTTATTCGGTTTAACCGTTATAGGAATTACTCTCGTTATTTACAGTAATTCAAGAAATGACACTGTAATGAATATACATAACGCCGTATCCCAGACAAGAGATATGGTGCCCATTCATAATGAAAAATAACCGTCACTGATTTGACTAAATGTTTTATAGTTAGCCGTCCATCCAGATATAATACTAAATGATCTCATGAGGCTAAATAGCATGACTACCATTGTATATAAAACACGAAACAAATAGCATAATTTTTTGTGAGGTGAGTGCTCAATATGAGCATTTACCCAATTCAGATTATATTTTGTAAAAAATATTCAGGATTCTATACCGTTTGGTAATTAATTAAGACTTCGCCGACTCTCATTTATTAAAATGTGTGCACACCATTGTATGAACTAAAATTTCACTAAACCAGCGCCCACAAATGAATGGGTGATCCGAAAGCGTGATTCGTACTTTAATAGAGATAGAACATAATCAGCAAATAGTAACAATTTAAAAGATAAAAACAAAAGTTTGAGCGATTTACAACAAATCGCCTTATGAGTTTTTTAGAAGATTATTTTAATTATAAAGTGTAAACAACCCGATGTTTTTCTGTACATTAAGCTAGAAACCACCATAATTAAATAACGTGATAATTATCGGCATAATCAGTGTCAATAAAAAACCTTGAGCAATAGCTGCCGGTACAATGGCTATCCCCCCACCTTTTTGTAGCATTGGTAGGGTAAAGTCCATTGATGTTGCACCACATAGTCCTAATGTTGTTAATTGATAACGCTTAATCAATGTAGGAATTAAAATAATCGCACACAATTCTCGTAATATATCATTTAAAAATGTGGCACTACCAATAATTGGACCATGGGCTTCTGTCATTAAAATACCTGATAATGAATACCATCCAAAACCAGATGACATGGCAAGACCAACGCGAATAGGCAAGTTTAAAATAAACGAGGCAACAATCCCACCCAATAAAACGCTCATCACAACCAATATGGATGTGGTCATCCCAACTTTATTGAGTAAAATTTGTTTAATCGAAATATTATTACTGCGTAATTGAATTCCGACTAAAAATAATAAAAAAACCAGTACAATTTGAGTAACATTTTCAGCATATTGCCAAATAAATAATGGCAATAACCCACAAATAAACCCAACAATTAATGCAATACACACACGTAATGATTCAAGGATCATCTTAAAATGTGACGTATAAATTTGATTTACATTATCATTTTTGGAGGTAGAAAAAAAATCCAACATCATTAAAACAACAAAATTCCCGCCAAACGTGCAAATAAAAAGAACAATTGCATAATATAAAATAATTTGCAAATTAGTGGCTAAATTATCTAAATGTGCCAGTTCAGCTCCCATAATGAACAAAATAAGGTAAATCATCCAACTCAAAGTTAGATTAATTTTGGACATCCAGCAGTTGTTTTTGATTTTAATTAAATAGCCTAAACCCAACGGTACTAGCGCAATAAGAATACCAAAATACATATTTTATTCCTTAATTATTCCTTGCTTTTATTGTTAAATTATGGGGGCAATTATACGTTTTAATATATTACCACTTATCATTATAATGATGCTAAAGTTTGCTCAATATTAAGTTGAAGCTGATCCAATAACGCATAACGATTACGATATTCTGAGCGTTTTTTACTGGCAATTTCTTCAATTGATTTTCGATTAATTTGATTTGGTAGTATAAATAAACCATTAGTATCTTGTTTTCCATCAAGGGTAAACCAAAAATCGTCATAATCAGACAAAATGCGTTCTTGACGGCTGTTATAGCGCCAATTGTTATAGATATGAGTTTTGTTACCAACAGCAACAATTTGCGTTAATTGATAGTAACGGGCAACAGTTAATGCGGCTTCAACTGCAACGCGTTTAGGGAATAACCCATAGCAGGCTTTAGTTGCTTTTTGTACACGAGTGCGTGCGTCATCGTGTCCTGTGCCTTGTAATCCAGCAATAAAGAGTGTTGGTTTGCCTTGATATTCAACAATTGAAAACGTTAATGTAGCTAAATCAATCCCATCGCTATCATAAAAATAAAGGCTCACTTCGCCTTCTCTGGCAAATTTGTTACGAGCTTGAATGGCAATTTGGATATTTGTTTCATTTTTAACAGCAACATTCGCCAATACAAAAGGTGATTGCGGATTATAAAAAGCTTTAGTTACGCTATCGGGTTGTTTTGCTAAAAAGTCATAATGATAGACCAATGCATCATAACGTGCTTTTTGACTTAAACAAGATGCCAAATAAGGACGTTGCAATTTACACGGTAAATTAGTTTGGCAGGAAAAATAATAGCCAAGCAATGGATACTGTCTTAATTTATCAAGCCATTTGAAAGTAATTGGGCTTAAGAACAAGGTTCTTAAAAAAAACTTATAACGATAGGTCGGATTAAGCCATAATTCGTTTAGCGGTAATTTACCGGTATAGAGCCAGTTAAAGAGTTGCCATTTGCTTTTTGGCTGAGACATATTCGTAATATTATTCATAAGTAGAACTTTAAATCGAGTTAGTTATTTTAACAATTATAGGGCGACTAAATTAATCAATACACATTAGTTATTAATAAGTCATAAAAAAATCAAATAATAAGAGTACAACACAACTTTAGTCGGTGCAACTATTCCTACATAAAGCAGGTTTAAATTATATGAAAATAAAAAACGGTGAACTAGTCACCGTTTTTTTAAGTGATAATTTAGTTTATAAAAAACTAATTATTGACCTTTAACTTCTTTTAAACCATTGAATGCTGCTTTTGAACCTAATGCTTCTTCAATACGAATTAATTGGTTGTATTTTGCAACACGATCAGAACGGCTCATAGAACCAGTTTTGATTTGACCAGCAGCTAAACCAACAGCTAGATCAGCGATTGTTGAATCTTCAGTTTCACCACTACGATGAGAAATAACAGCAGTATAACCCGCATCTTTCGCCATTTTAACTGCAGCAATAGACTCAGTTAATGTACCGATTTGGTTTACTTTAATTAAAATAGAGTTAGCAATACCTTTTTCAATACCTTGTTTGAAGATTTTTGTATTGGTTACAAATAGATCGTCACCCACTAATTGGATTTTGTGACCTAATGCTTTAGTTTGGTATGCCCAACCTTCCCAATCGCTTTCGTCTAAACCATCTTCGATTGATACGATTGGATATTGTTCTGTTAAACCTTCTAAATAATGAGTAAATTCTTGCGCAGTGAATTCTTTATTACCTTCACCTTTTAATACGTATTTACCTGTTTCTTTGTTATAGAACTCAGAAGCGGCACAGTCCATTGCTAAAGTAATGTCTTTACCTAATACATAACCTGCTTTTTCAACAGCTTCTTTAATGCAAGCTAATGCCTCAGCATTTGAACCTAAGTTAGGCGCAAAACCACCTTCATCACCCACTGCTGTATTCATGCCTTTAGCATGTAATACTTTAGCTAAGTTGTGGAATACTTCAGAACCCATGCGAATTGCTTCACGTACTGTTTTAGCACCAACTGGTTGAATCATAAATTCTTGTAAGTCAATGTTGTTATCCGCATGTTCACCACCGTTGATGATGTTCATCATTGGTAATGGCATTGAGTATTGACCTGGAGTGCCGTTAAGATCTGCAATGTGTTGATAAAGTGGAACACCTTTAGCGGCAGCTGCTGCTTTAGCCGTTGCTAAAGATACTGCAAGAATTGAGTTTGCACCTAAGTTAGATTTGAAATCAGTACCATCTAAGTCAAGCATGATTTGGTCGATAGCAGCTTGATCTAATGCATCTTTACCAACAACAGCTTTAGCGATTGGTCCATTTACGTTTTCTACCGCTTTTAATACGCCCTTACCTAAAAAGCGAGATTTGTCACCATCACGAAGTTCTAACGCTTCACGTGAACCCGTTGATGCCCCTGATGGAACGATTGCAAGACCAACAAACCCACCTTCTAAATGAACTTCGGCTTCAACAGTTGGATTACCACGAGAGTCGATGACTTCACGACCATGTACTTTAACGATTTTTGCCATGTTATTTTCCTCTATATGACAGATATATTACAAATGTTAATTCAAAACTATTTTTGTTGCTGCTCTTGATAATCTTTGGCAGCTTTAATAAAACTACTAAATAGTGGGTGCCCATCACGTGGTGTTGAGGTGAATTCCGGATGGAACTGACACGCAACAAACCATGGATGATCTGGAATTTCGATAATTTCGACCAGCTTTCTATCCGTTGAAAGACCTGTCACTTTTAACCCTGCTTTAACCACTTCAGGTAATAAATTGTTGTTTACTTCGTAACGATGTCGATGACGCTCAGTAATCGATTCATTTTTATACATACCGTATACTAATGAATTTGGTTCTAAATGGCAAATTTGTGAACCTAAACGCATTGTGCCACCTAAATCACTATTTTCATTACGTTGTACCACATTGCCGGATTCATCACTCCACTCTGTGATTAAAGCAATGATTGGGCTGGCACAATCTTTAACAAATTCGGTTGAGTTAGCATCTTTAATACCTGCAACATTACGTGCATATTCGATCATAGCCACTTGTAAACCAAGGCAAATACCTAAATATGGGATTTTGTTTTCACGCGCATAGCGAGCTGCCATAATTTTACCTTCAACGCCACGATAACCAAATCCACCTGGAATTAAGATCGCATCTAAGCCTTGAAGTAATTCTGTGCCACGCGATTCAAGATCTTCTGAATCAATATAACGAATGTGCACTGTTAAACGATTTTTTAATCCCCCGTGCTTTAACGCTTCATTCACTGATTTATAAGCATCCGGTAAAGCAATATATTTACCCACCATACCAATGGTTACTTCACCCACTGGGTTGGCTTCTTCATAAATCACTTGTTCCCATTGCGATAAATCAGCTTCTTTACATTCAAGATTAAATCGTTTGCAAACGAAAGTATCTAAGTTTTGCGATTTTAATAACGCAGGTATTTTGTAAATAGAATCGACATCTTTAAGCGAAATAACTGCACGCTCAGGCACATTACAAAATAGCGCGATTTTGGCACGTTCATGAGCAGGAATAATGCGATCAGAGCGGCAAATTAAAACATCCGGTTGAATACCAATTGACAGTAACTCTTTTACTGAATGCTGTGTTGGTTTGGTTTTCACTTCACCAGCAGATGCTAAATAAGGTACTAGCGTTAGATGCATAAATAACGTGTGTTCACGACCCACATCCACCGCTAATTGACGGATCGCTTCTAAAAATGGAAGAGATTCAATATCACCTACTGTACCACCAATTTCAACAATGGCAACATCAAAACCTTTTGCCCCATCAATCACACGTGATTTAATTGCATTAGTGATATGTGGTATAACTTGAACCGTTGCCCCTAAATAATCGCCACGGCGCTCTTTGCGTAACACATCAGAATAAATGCGACCTGTAGTGAAATTATTTTTTCGCGTCATTTTAGTGCGAATAAAACGTTCATAATGACCCAAATCAAGATCGGTTTCAGCACCATCTTCTGTCACAAACACTTCACCATGTTGAATAGGACTCATTGTGCCCGGATCGACATTAATGTAGGGATCAAGCTTGAGCATGGTGACTTTTAAATTGCGGGCTTCTAAAATTGCAGCGAGAGACGCTGCGGCAATGCCTTTACCAAGAGAAGAAACGACACCGCCTGTAACAAAAATATAATTCGTGACCATTAATATTAGACCATTATTAATTTATTAGAACAATATTGCATCGATTTTTAGACATCAAAACCAATACAACATACAAGAATCAGACGGGAATGCAGTATAACAGAATCCGCCTTACCTCACAATTGAATAATGAGTTTTAACTAATTCTTTTAAAAGGGACATTAGCCAAATTTACTCCTATTTGGGTTAGTACCTTTAATAATGCATAAAGAATTTTATTACCCTCATCTAGATCGAGTTATTTTTTTAATTAGCCTTGCTAATTATATCGGTGACAACTTGTTAAGCTTTTTAGTTAGCGTCAACACACCCTTTTGTCATTTTTTAATGTTTTATGTGATCCCAAAAGACCGTTTACTTTAATATTAAATACGCCATTAGATAATGGTTTATTGCTAAAACTGCATTGACAGAAGGAAAAATAGAATTGGTATCAAATGCTATATTGAACTCACTCAAATCATTTAAATTGCAATTTAATGGCTTGATTATCACCGCCAAAATTTAATCTTAAATTATCAGTCTCTCCACTAATAAAAAAAGAGTTGATAAGCTTATGTTTAGTAAAAACATACCTCAATTTATTAACAAAATGCTGAATAAGTAGGCTGAGTTATCTTACTAATAATTACTTACCTCATTTTTAATCCTCAATGAATTCAGCATTTTTTAAATTATGCTACAGCTTATAAGTTGCGGTCAGCAAAAAGGCTCTCGGTGTACCAGGCATACTACTTGAACGCCAATACTCTTTACCTAATAAATTAGTTAATGCTAAAGTCACGTCAAAACGCCGAGATTGATAACCAACTGCTGTATTCCATACGGTATAACCTGGGCGTTTGAATTGATTCTTATTATCGTTATACATCGAGCCTTTATAATTGAGTTCCACTTCTGTAAACCAATTATCGTAAGGTAAATAACGAACGCTTAAATAACCACTATGCTTAGCCGTATTAGGCAAATATTTGTCCCGATTGGCTGGCGTTTTTTTATCTTTATGAACTTTAGCTTGTTGATAGCCAATACCACTATTAACGTACCATTTTGTTGCCAGCTGACCAATAACACTTAGTTCAAAACCTTGGCTACGATCACTCCCTTTAACCTGCCAATTATAAGGGTCATTAACAGCATCAGGCTGATAACGAACATTATATAGTTCAAGATCATAAATGGCAATTTGAGAGGAAAGCTTATCATCTAGCCAGTCACTTTTAATTCCAACCTCATATTGACGCGAATATTGGGGTTTATCATCATAAACTGTTTTTGAGTCGGTCGAAATTGTAATAAGACCTCGCCCGCCATAAGGTGCAAAATTTTTACTATAAGAAGCATAAAAACTCTGCGATTCTATAGGCTGCCAAATTATACCAACTCGAGGACTTAATGAGTGACCGTCATACGAACGGTTTTGGTGTTTTAATTTATCATTTGATGCAAAATTATAATTATCGTAACGTAGTCCTGCTAATAATTTCCATTGTGCTGTCAAACTAATCAAGTCTTGCCAATAAAATCCTTTCGATGTGGCTTTATGATTGGTTTTGGTATTCAATTTACTATAATGAGGCTTTTTGGAATACCAATGCGGATGAAATGGATCAACCACTTCTGGATAAGCGCTGGTTAGGGCTAATCTTGGCTGACGTTTTTCAATGTTATATTCAATACCAATAAGCATATCATGCACAATACTTGCTGTATTAAATTTACCCATTAAATCGGCAGTATTACTGTATGTCTTATTAGCGGTTTCTTGCCAAGCTCGGCGAAATTGCAATTTACCTTGATAATGACAATCTTTACCATTATTCAGTTTGCCATTTAAATGACAATAATTACCTGCATAAATATGATCGAAGTTTTGAGAGGCTTGACGGTATAAATTAGTTAATTTAATAGACCAGTCAGGGTTGAGTTCAAATCCCATGACAGAACGTAATGAACGATAATTATCTTTCACATAATCATCCGGGTGTGCATAGGCCGTTTTAGTCGATACGCCTTTAGGTAAATCATAATAAGCCGGCGCCCTATCTGGCTTACGCCACAAATTATCATAAGTATATTGAACTAACCAATTAAATCCATCTAAGTTGTCATAGAGTATACTTGGCGATACCATTGTATCTCTTTGCTTAATTCCTTTACGAAAACTTCTGTCTGATTGATGATCGACAGTCATTCGTATGGCAAGTTTATCATATAAAACCTGATTGATATCCACCATACCACCATACTTATCCCATGAACCACTACGTAAACTTAAGATCGAAGGTGAATCAAAATTAGCTTGTTTACTAATCATATTAATGATTCCACCACCTGATCCACGTCCATAAAGCACAGATGCAGGACCTTTTAACACTTCAATCCGCTCTATGTTTGCAGTACTTTGCCTAACCTGCCCACTAGCACGAATACCATCGCGATAAATATCACCAGAACTTGCCGAAAAACCTCGAATTTTTATACCTTCATCCCGCATGTCATAGGTTGTATCAACCCCTGGCAATTTATTGACTATCACATTGAGATCATTTTGCCCATAAATTTTTTGTTGCTCAAGGTTAACGGCATTAATTGTTTGAGGAATATCTTTGATATCAAAAGGCATTTTTGTTGCTGTTGATGATTTTTTTATCCGCTGATCATTATTATCCTTAATATTAGCAAAAACCTTCATTGTCTCGATATTAGTATCATCATTAAATTTTTCTTGTGCACCAACAATAACAGACGTGGTACCCAATAAGCTGAATATTGCTAATTGATTAACTAACTTCATTGTTTGTCCGTCCTATCGTTTATGATTTTACTTTATTACTTAAAAACTAGAATAACAACATTATGATAATGATTATCATTTTCATGATCAACTTATATTATATTTTTTAACCACATTACGTGAAAAACTCGCACCATTTACAGTAAATTAAGCAACAACGGTAATGGATAGGGATATACCTTATAACAGGCAAGAGAAACAACACCTATATCATAAAAAAAAATACTCTCACCAAGTTGGCTACACGTTTTGTGGTCAGTCGTCTGACCATGCATAACAAGCTAAAAAAGTCAGATTGCCCCGCCTTAATCAGTAGCACCACCATTCAGTAAAGAAAAGATAAATGCAACTTTATTGACATCAGCATTAAAACATTGTGCAATCGGTTTTATTAACATACCAAATTAGCTGGCAAAACCATCCATAATAAAATTAGCCAGAAAGCTAATTAATGTGAGTGATAGCTTATTGTTCATAATATTATCCTGAAAAATGATTTAGCATGATATTTTAAGATTTTATGGCAACCTGTAAGGCTAGTTTAATCATATTGTTAAATGTTAGTTATCTCTCTTCAGCAGAGGTTTCTTTACCAGTTAGACAGTGGTTAGAAACAGTTAAAATGACTAAAGACTCAATATTGAATTATTGAACAATACCATATAAACCAGCCATCTCCATATCGATGCCTAAAACACTTGATTTTTCTAAAGTACTAATTAACGATTCATCAGGATCATAATAAAGATCATCACTAAAGACATTGCCTGCTTTAACAGGAATATTCATAATTTTGGCAGTTTCATAATCATTGTGTAATAAAGAAAAAGTAGCAGGAGTAGCAATGTTATAACCATTTGCTCTTTTTTGATTAGTCATTGAATCAGTACCAGCAGCAACCGCTAAAATAACATCACGCATTTTTACGCTGTGCTGTGTTGCACCTAAACCACCGATACGAATAATACGCTTTACATTAAAGTCATTGATTAATTCATAGGCATAAAACGTAATTGACGGAATCCCCCATTCCGTGCCCCGTGACTAAAACTGGAATACCGTTATATATTCCAGTATAACCTAACATGTTACGTACATTATAAATTTGCTTTGCATCTGTTAAATAAGTTTCGGAAATAAATTTGCTCGCAAAGGATCACCTAGCATAATAACAGTTTGTGCAAAATCATTTTTCTTTGCATTAATATATGCTGTCATAATATTTCCTAAGCAATTGAAGAATTGACCATAATTACAGTAATGATTTTTCTCTTTTTACTAGGACATAAGTCCGAAGCTCATGTTCTATGCCACATTTTTATAAAATTGTTTGATGGCTAAATCGTTGGATGAATTAAACTAGGTGTGGTGATTTTTGGACGTTTTTACTTTGGTGATAATATAGCTACAGTTACCTTAAACAAATTGGTGTGTTTTTAGTAAATAAAAAAAATAAAATAAAATCAATAATCTTTCTGACTGTTTTTGGATGTGAATTTGTTTCTATAACCTAATTGCTTATGCACTAAAAGCAATAAATAGCATATAAAACCGAAATTCTTACGGCTTTATCAAATAACATAGCCTAAATCAATCCTATACAAATGGTTTAGTTATCATTCTTCGATAAAGCCTTCGTTTTGCTGTAAATAAGTTACAAATAGTCATTATATTATTCGATTTTTATATATACCTAAAATTTTATTCTTGCGTCGATGATTAGCCAACAATTTGTAACAAATTGCAACGCCATTTAAAATCGAGACTAAAGCCATAATCATAACAACAGCAAGACTAACAAAAATTGGTGATACGAATGGAGCGGCAATTTTTAGATCATAATCATTGATTTTAACCACAAATGCATATTTCTCGGTAAAAACGACTTCTGCAACGTTAAAATCTGAAATATGGAGGTACATGTTATAAGGGAAAAGAGTTCAATCCCATCAATCTCATAATAAAAAGAGGTTTCTTCAGTATTCGTATATAAACTATGACGGACACTGTTTCCTGCTATCTTTGATACCTCTAAATCAATTAATAATGATTAATATTTATACGGAAATACTAACCGTTTATTATTCAGATAAGGTTTTAAAAGATCAAATTCGTTTTCGGTTAATTTTCTTATTGATATGCGATCATTAATGACTTCCTTTAAATTTTGCTTATTTGTATGTCTTTTTGAGCTATAACTAACCCAAGAAAATATAGCAAAGCCTATCAAAAAAATCTTAATTAACCAATAAAACTCCATTTTACTATTTTTCCTTATATTATTTTTTCTACTATTTTTAATAACATTAAGGCACATTGTGCGCCTTAATGTTATTAAAAATGCTAATAATGAATATCGCTATTTAACTGTTTTTTCACTACGTGATAAACCAATAATCCCAGAGCGTACAGTTTCGATAATATTACAAGTTTCGCGAATTGAAGCTAAAAATGAGTCTAGTTTTTCACTCGTACCCGATAATTGTACGATGTAATGTGTTGCAGTCACATCGACAATCGATCCCCTAAAAATATCGGCACAACGTTTTACTTCGTCACGCGCATCAGAACCTTTTGCGGCAACTTTTACTAGCATGATTTCACGCTCTACATGTGGCCCTTCGGTTAAATCATGCACGCGATAAACATTAACCAATTTATGCAACTGTTTTTGGATCTGTTCAAGCACATGCTCATCACCCGTCGTTTGTATTGTCATACGATGCATAGTTGGGTCTTCAGTTTGCGCGGTGGTAATTGTTTCAATATTAAAACCACGTTGTGAAAATAAGCCAATTATTCTTGATAATGCGCCGGGTTCGTTTTCGGTTAAAATTGATAATATATAACGCATTAGGTTCTCTCCGTTTTACTAAGCCACATTTCGTTCATTGCGCCACCTCGTACTTGCATTGGGTACACATGTTCAGTAGCATCGGTCATGACATCAACAAAAACCAAACGATTTTTAATGGCTAATGCTTGTTTTAGTTTTGGTTCAAGTTCTTCACGCTTGGTTATAACCATTCCAACATGGCCATAAGCTTCTGCAATTTTGGCAAAATCGGGCAAAGATTCCATATAAGAGCTGGAATGCCGGCCTGCATAAATCATATCTTGCCACTGCTTAACCATGCCTAAAAAACGGTTGTTTAAATTTAACACCAGTACGGGCAAGCCATATTGCAATGCGGTTGATAGCTCTTGAATATTCATTTGAATACTGCCATCACCTGTTACGCACACAACGTTTTTTTTAGGGAATGCTAATTTAACTCCAAGCGCTGCTGGCAAGCCAAATCCCATGGTGCCAAGTCCACCCGATGTAATAAAGTGACGCGTTTTATCAAATGGGTAATAAAGTGCCGTGAACATTTGATGTTGCCCCACATCGGTTGCCACAAAGGCATCTCCTTTGGTCAATTTGTATAATACTTCAATGGCTTCTTGCGGTTTGATGCTTTCACCGTCATGACGATAAGCCAAACAGTGACGAGCTCGCCAATGTTCGATCTGCTTCCACCAATCGATCAACGCATCGAGATCTCGTTCGGCTAAGGACTCATCTAACATTGACAACATAGTTTCAAGAACCACCTTGGCATCACCCACCACCGGAATTGAAGCCAAAATGGTTTTAGAAATTGAAGTTGGATCGATATCAACATGAATAATTTTGGCTTTTGGACAATATTTTTCAACATTGTTGGTGGTTCGATCATCAAAGCGCGCACCAATTGCAAAAATCACATCAGCATTATGCATAGCCATATTGGCTTCATAAACCCCATGCATACCAATCATGCCAAGGTAATGTTTGTCGGTCCCCGGAAAGGCGCTAATGCCCATTAACGTTGAAGCAACAGGTAGATTGAGTTTTTCTGCAAGTGCTTTAATTTCGCTACTTGCGTCGGCAGCAATTACACCACCACCAATAAACAATACAGGCTTTTTAGCAGATAATAATGTGGTTAGGGCTTTTTTGATCTGTTTTTTATGGCCTTGAATAGTTGGATTATATGATCGCATTAAAACAGATTTTGGGTAGTGATAATTATATTTGTTAGCAGGATTGACAATATCTTTTGGCAAATCAATCACTACCGGTCCTTGTCTACCTGTCGAGGCGATATAAAACGCTTTTTTGATGGTTTCTGGAATATCTTTACTGTCTTTAACTAAAAAACTGTGTTTAACAATTGGGCGAGAAATGCCTATCATGTCACATTCTTGGAATGCATCGTTACCAATGAGATTACTGGCAACTTGTCCAGACAATATAACCAGCGGTACAGAATCCATATAAGCTGTTGCAATACCAGTAATGGTGTTAGTTGCCCCTGGACCTGATGTCACCAAAACAACGCCAACATCGCCTGTTGCTCTGGCATAACCATCAGCCATATGCACGGCAGCTTGTTCATGACGAACTAAAATATGTTCAATGCCACCTATAGTGTGAATAGCATCATAAATATCAAGAACACTACCACCGGGATAACCAAATATCTGTTTTACTCCTTGGTCAATCAAAGATTGAATAACCATCTCTGCGCCTGACAGTTTTGCCATGGTTGTTGCCTCCAATGTAACTGATTTGTCATTTTGTGAATCATTTTGCATCAACTTGTAAGCAAAATCAATAAAGTCAATTAGCTAAGTTCATTACAAATAATATTGAACACTCACAATATTAATTTTTGAAATATTATGAATGATATCCATAACCTATCAATTTTATTTAAATATTGCTGATTGATTTTATTGTTATTTTTTTATTTTTTATATACACTCAGCACCTAAGTATTTCTAGTCATAACAGTACTAGAATTCTTCATTACCCAAAGGTACCAATATGAGCAATATTTCATCTAAACCAACCTCACTTGCGGACTGGCAATTAGTTAAAGTTACTGGCGAGGATAACCGTATTTTTCTGCAAGGGCAAATAACCAATGACATTAACCGACTTTCAGAACAATCAACGCTCTATGCCGCTCATTGCGACAATAAAGGCAAAATGTGGAGTACTTTACTGTTATTTCAACGCGGTAACGATATTTACTATATTGAGCGTAAAAGCGTTGTAAAAAAACAAGTTGCCGAACTTGCAAAATATGCTGTTTTTTCTAAAGTGACTATCGAACCAGTCCAAGATTTAAATATGATCGGTTTAGTCGGTGATGCAATTCCCACAGCAATCGCTGAAAAATTAAGTGATATAAGCTGTTTAACTGAAAATAACATCACCTATATCAAAGTACCTTTACCAGAAATGCGGGTTATTATGGTCACGCCAGAACCTATTGCGGGTGATTTAAATCCATGCAGTGAGTGGTTAAAACTTGATTTGCAAGCAGGTTATCCTATTATTGATGATAATAATATGGCAATTTTATTACCGCAAGCCTGTAACTTACAATCTTATGATGCAATTAGCTTTGAAAAAGGCTGCTACTGTGGTCAAGAAATGGTAGCTAGAGCACAGTTTCGCGGTGCTAACACTCGTGGAATGTATGTAATAAAAGGCACTAGTGACGTTCTTCCTAAAATTGGCAGTACACTCGAATATAAACTTACTGGTGGTTGGCGAGAAGGTGGACTGGTATTAGCCGCAGCAAAACTTGATGACAAAGATGGCGTTTGTGTTCAAGTCGTATTGAATAATGGAATTGATTTAAATACGCCATTTAGAGTTTGTGGAAACGACAACAGTCGGATGACGTTTTAATTATTTTTTGACCAACAAGCTGGAATAACATCACGTTTATTCCAGCCGTCTTTGTGTCTATCGTTTTAACTTAGTTCGCAAGTTCTTGGTTAACAATTTCAATAAAATAGCTTACGCCAGTTGTTAACACTTCATCATTGAAATTAAAGGCTGGATTATGTAAGTTGGCTCCTTTACCTGCGCCTAGCCAAACGTACACACCCGGTATTTTTTGCAGCATAAAAGCAAAATCTTCTGATCCCATTGAAGGAAGAGGATCAATAATTACGTTATCTTGCCCGACGATTTTTTTAGCTGCAGTGATAGCGATATCGGCTTGTTTAGCATAATTAATCGTCGCTGGATAACGGCGTTGATACTCAACTTCAGCCTTGGCTTCAAATGTTGTGGCAATACCTGTTGCTATTTGTTTAATGCGACTTTCAGCCATATCTTGCACTTGGGCGCTAAATGTTCTAACCGTGCCTCGAATTACCGCTTCTTGCGGTAACACATTCCAAGTATCACCGCTGTGAATTTGCGTTACGCTAACGACTAACGAACTTAAAGGATCGGCATTACGACTGACAATGCTTTGTAAACCATTAACGATTTGTGTGGCAGTTAGTATCGTATCTTTGCCCAAATGAGGAGCTGCTGCATGAGCACCAACACCAGTTATTTTAATTTCAAAAACATCATACGAAGCCATCATAGGGCCATGGTTAATATAAAAGTGATTTAATTCCATATTAGGCTGATTATGAATGCCATACACCGCTTCAATTGGAAATCGTTCAAATAAACCATTTTCAACCATAACGCGTGCCCCGCCCTCGTTTTCTTCAGCAGGTTGAAAAACAACCACAACAGTACCCGCAAAATCACGATGTTCACTCAGATACTTAGCCGTGCCGAGCAGCATAGCAGTATGCCCATCATGACCACATGCATGCATTTTGCCATGCATGGTTGAGCAATAATCGATAGTATTTTCTTCAATAATATCTAATGCATCAATATCAGCCCGAAGCGCAATCCATCGCCCCTTTTGATTACCTTTAATAATGCCAACAACGCCCGTGGGTGCAAAATCAGTATATAATTCAGTAATACCAAACGATTGCAGTTTGTCGATAATAAATTTGGTGGTGTTAACTTCTTCGAAAGCGGTTTCGGGATGAGCATGAATATGATGGCGCCACGCGATCATGTCGCTTTTTAGTTGATTAATACTATTTGATATCATGAAAGATTCCTTAATTAGTGACTGATTTATAGCATAACATACTGATTTAGCTAGTACTATAACGCGATTTCCACTTTTATAAAAATAACTAATTTTACTATGGATATCAATTTTAGTTATATGTTGCATAGATTGAACAAAATAATAACTTTATGCACTTTTAACACAATATTGATTAATAAAATTGACTGAAACGTAAGGTTTCCTGAAACTTTTTAACAACAATTTCAAGTAACAATCATATGCATGAATTACTTGTGTTATTTACAGTAATTCAAGAAACGGTTGTAATAAATAGGCATCACACCGACTCTCAGACGAAAGATCTAGTCCTTATAGTATAAAGTAAAATCAACGTTCCCAATTGGGATAACTGTTTTATGTTGGTCATCCATTTATAACACTAAAAGACCTCATAGACATTAAATATGGCTGATGCCATTGCATATAAAGCACGAAAACAGACTGCGTATTTTTCTACATGAGTAGTGTGCTCGCTATGGGGTATTTACACATCTGTTCACATTTTAGGCTCTATTTTTTGTAAAAAATATTCAGGATTCTATACCGTTTGGTGATTAATTTAGACTCCACTGTGTTTATTTGTTAAATAACGTATGATAGCCATTGTATCAATCAAAAATTCACAAAAATTACCAGCTCTCAAATTGCAAGCCTGATATGTACTTTAATGGCGATATAGCATAATTAGCACATAGTTAGCGAGTCAAAACACAAAAGATTAAGCGATTTTCGACAAAGTGCCTTATAAGTTTTTAGTAGGTTACTTTAATCATAAAATGTAAACCAGCCGACTTTTCCCTACAAATAATAATAGATCACATAACCCGATATTAATAAAAAAGGACCAAATGGAATAATCTTTGTAAGATTTTGATTGAGCGCATATCGCAAAAAAAGATAATACATAACCCCCAATAACGAAGCAAAAAGTAACAATAGGGGTAATAATGTATAAGGTAGCCAAGCTCCCAATGCGGCAAGTAGTTTGATATCCCCACCACCTAATCCCTCTTTTTTAGAGATTAAATAAAATAATGCGGCAGGTATTTTTAATAATAAATACCCCAAAAAAATGCCCAGTAAAGCGTCAGCTAACCCAAGGTTTGTTATGTTAAAATAGGCAAGCATAACACCTACCCACATCAACGGTTGTGTAAACATATCAGGTAATAAATAATATTTAAAATCAATGAACGCCAGCAGTAAAAAATAGCAACCAAGAAGCATTAAGATGTAACTTTGAAAATGCATACCTTTCTCGACATAGATTATAGTAAATAAACCAGCGACAAATAATTCAACACTAACATAGCGTAACGAAATCTTGGCATTGCAGTTATAACAACGACTTTTTAAGATAAACCAAGAAACAACTGGCAACAATTGCCAAAACTTAAGTTTATTATGACAATGTGGACAAGCGGATCGCTGAACGCTAATACAGCATAAATATTGAAATGTGGACATTGATGGCAAATAACGGCAATAAGCAACATAAACAAAACTCCCCATGCAAAGACCCAAACAGATGATCATAAACATTAGCATTAGTGAATCACCTCACCCATTTGAAAAATAGGCAAATACATCGCTACAATTAAGCAGCCAATAATCAAAGCTAATATAAGCATTAACAATGGTTCAAAAGCTTGCGATAAATTATCAGTTAAGGTCTGATTTTGCTCTTGATAATAGGTTGCTAGCTTATCAAGCATTAAATCTAACGTGCCCGACTGTTCACCCACATGAATTAATTGTGAACATAAATTAGGAAAGTGTAATTGTTGATGCAATACATGACTAAATGAATGGCCTTGCTCAATACCAGCAATGATTTGCGAAATACTATCACGATAAAGACTGTAATAAGTAGTATTACCTGCCGCGGCTAAACCTGTTAATAACGGTATGCCTGCTTTTTGAGTAATTGCAATAGTTTGAAAAATTTGGGTTAAACAACTGGTTTGAATCACTTTCCCCATTAAGGGACATTTGATTACTATCGCTTCAATTTCACGACGATAGCGCACTTTAAAATAGCGTTGATAGCCAAAATAGCCGATAAAAAATACTGTGCACCAAATTAACCAACTTTGTTGTAAATAATTAGAAAAATCGATAACCGATTGTGTGAAAGCGGGCAACTCGGCATCGAAATCCTGATAAATATCCGAAAATTTTGGCAAAACAAATAACAACATCACCAAACTGACACTCATCGCTACAGATAATAAAAACAGCGGATAACGCATCGCTTTTTTTAGACTTTTTTGTAAGTTAATTGATTTTTCAAGTAATAACGCTAACTGGGCAAAACTTTCATCAAGTTGTCCTGTTAGCTCTCCGGTTGCAATAATCTCGCAATACAGCACAGAAAACACCGAGTGATGTTGCTGTAATACTTGAGATAAAAATTCACCTTTAGCAATTTGCTGTTTAATATCAAGTAGCAGATATTGCCAGTGCGGTTTAGTCTGTTCTTGAGCAAGCAACTGTAATGTATCAATGATGGATAACCCAGCCTTTAACATGGTCGCTAATTGTTTAGTAATGATCAGCAGATCGGCACGATTAAAACTGTATGCGGTAATAATATAGCCTGCTTTAATTTTAATGGCGATTTTACCTTGCGACAATAACTGCCGTTTAACAGCTTGTGACGATTTAGCGATGATTTTGTGCTGGTTAAAATCTAAATCATACCAATAATAAAGCCTTTTCATTGCGTATTACCTAATACACGGTTTAATTCAGCTAATGTTGTCATGCCCTGTTTAACTAATTTTTGCCCAGCCGTTTTTAACGAAGTTATATTCGCCGGCAAAACAACTTGATTAGCTAATATTTGTTTTTGCATGTCAGGCGTAATAACTAAAAGTTCGTATAATCCAACCCGTCCTTTATATCCACCAATACACTTTAGACAGCCCGAAGCTACATAATGTGGCACTTGTTCGTTGTCTAACTTAATCTGTTCACTTGCCACCACCTTGCAGTGAGAACACAATTTTCGTACTAGCCGCTGGGCGATGACTAATTTTAAACTTGATGAAAGTAGATAATTTTCAATACCCATTTGATTTAAGCGAGTTATTGCCTCGACACTCGAATTAGTATGCAAAGTTGATAGAACTAAATGCCCTGTCTGCGCAGCTTGAATAGCAATTTCGGCAGTTTCACGATCACGAATTTCACCTATCATCATCACATCGGGATCTTGTCGTAATAAGGCTCGTAATACAACAGCAAATGTCAAACCAGCCTTAAGGTTGATAGCGGTTTGATTAATGCCCTCAAGGGGAATTTCAATAGGGTCTTCAACACTACAAATATTACGCTCGGTTTTATTTAACCGTTTTAATCCGCTATATAATGTAACTGTCTTACCACTGCCGGTGGGTCCGGTAACTAAAATCAATCCTTGTGGGTAGTCCAAAATTTGCTTGAATGTTAAAAGGTCAGCGTCAGTTAAACCCAAATCATTTATTGTTAGTTCAGATTCATGATTATCCATTACTCTTAAGACAATTTTTTCACCATTCATTACGGGTAAAGTTGCCATACGCATTGTGTAACGGTCAATAACCAATTGCCCATCTTGTGGCAATCGATGCTCAGCAATATTTAACTTTGACATAATTTTTAATCGAGCTGTTATCTGTTTGGCTAGTGCAAGCGGTGGCGATAACATATCATGCAAAACTCCATCAATGCGCATGCGAATACGGTAACTGTGTTGATAAGGTTCAAAATGAATATCTGAAGCGCGCTTATCTAATGCTTCAAGCAGCAATTTATCAATGCTTTCAATTAACTGTTCTTCTTGCATAATAACGCTTCCTTATCCATTAATGATTAAATGATGAAGTTTAAAATTTGAAAATATCTTCACAAGCACTGGTTAAACTGGCATCGACTGGCGATGTGGTGCAAACGCGATTCCAATCTAAATTACCATGCGTGGCATTAATTGTTGGTGTCAGTGTGGTGGTTAACCCTGCTAAAGCACTGGTTCCAACTAAGGTAATCACGCCGTTATTGACCGTAATTGATGTGACATAGTTAGATGTTCGGCTTGCTGGTACTCCATTATTACCATTGCTACAATTGGCTAAACTACCTTGCTCAACAGCACAAATTTCGACAGCCGTTTTATACGTTGTCATGGTTTGCAGCATATCAGTCAGTGCGGCTTTTTTAACATATCCTTGATATGCAGGCACACCAATAGCCGTTAAGATAGCAATCACAATAATGGCAATCATAAGTTCAAATAACGTAAAGCCCGATTGATTAGACATAAATACCTCGATAGTTTCTGTCAATGATTTAACACAAGAGCTTTATAGCAAAACAAAAAAATGGAATAATAGCGAAGTGGTAAATTTGGAAATAAAAATCCATTACGCAATTCATTATTACGTTGTATGCTCAATTTTCGCGAAGCAGATCGCAAAACAAACAAATCCATACATCGGTTTATTAGATAAGTTGGAGTCAATATGTCCCTAAAAATTGTTAACGGTTGGTTACAAGGTATAAAACAAGTCGTTTCACCTTTTTATAATGAACGGCCAGCCAATAAACCGATTTCGTTACTTGTTATCCATAATATAAGCTTACCGCCCAATCAATATGGGGGACCTTATGTTGAACAATTATTTACAGGTCAACTCAATCCTAACAAGCATCCGTACTTTGCTTCAATTTATCAACTTGAAGTCTCAAGCCATCTGTTTATTCGACGTGATGGCGAAATCATTCAATTTGTACCATTTGATAAACGCGCTTGGCATGCGGGGAAATCTGTATTTGCAGGACAAGATAATTGTAACGATTTTTCAATTGGTATTGAAATGGAAGGATGCGATAGTGACAACTTTACCAAACAACAATATCAGCAATTAGCGAATGTGACGTTATTATTACAACAAACTTATGCGATCCAAAACATCACTGGCCACAGCGATATTGCCCCAGATCGTAAAACAGACCCTGGCCCCTGTTTTGATTGGCAATATTATCGAAGTTTGTTAGCGAAAAAATCACAAGAACAAAAGCTACTCAATCAAATTGAGCAAATTATTGCAGAGTTACAAAAAATCAATTTATGGCAAATCACACCGCCAAAACCTGATGCCTTTTTAAGTCAACAACCCTTTGCGCTTGACACCATGCAAGCACACGAATGGTTGCAATGGATTTTTATTCCTCGAATGCAAGCACTCATTGATGCCAAAGGTAATCTCCCTAAATTTGCTCTGCATCCTTATTTTGAGGAAGCGCTAAAAGAGCAAGAGCAAGATGTTAATCATCTACTACATCTTATTAAGCAACTTGATGAATTAGCATAAATTAATCACAAAAAATTACCGCATAACTATGCGGTAATTGTTGATTTTAATTTATTTTTTAAGCCTAATGTCCATTGCTGGTTATTCGGCGATACTCACTTACTGCTTGCTGATGGTTGCCATAAGTGCTCGAGAATGTGTGTCCACCCGTGCCATTCGCGACAAAAAACAGATAATTGGTTTTAGCTGGGTGTGCTGCCGCCTCTAATGAAGCAAGGCTAGGCATTGCAATTGGTGTTGGCGGTAATCCATCAATAACATAGGTATTATAGGGATTTTCAGTATCGGTTAAATCAACGCGTCTAATCGTGCCTTTATAGTTATCACCTAAACCATAAATAATTGTTGGATCAGTTTGCAACTTCATTTTGGCATTTAAGCGATTAACAAATACCGAAGCTACATTAGCACGCTCAGAACTAACTCCAGTTTCTTTTTCAATGATTGATGCAATAATTAGTAATTCATAAGGTGATTGATAAGGGAGATTACTATCGCGATTATCCCAGATTTTTTGTAGATTACTTTTCATCGTCATATGTGCACGCTTTAAGATATTAATATCTAAAGTGTCTGCGGTATAAAGGTAAGTATCTGGCGATAACCACCCTTCAATCGATCCTTCAATACCTAATAACTTAGCAATTTCTTCGTCTGTTTTGCCTAATAAAGTTTGCTGAATATAGGGTGTATTTTCAATCACCTTCAACCAATCTTTAGCACGCTTACCTTCAACAAATTGAATTGAAAAATTGCTCTCTTTACCTGACACGAGCAATTGCAAAAATTCTTCAACTGTCATATGCGGGTGTAATTGGTAAGTTCCTGCTTTGATGGATCTTAATGATGGATTTAACTTACACAAATAAGGAAGCAAATAAGCTCTTTGCATTAATTGACTTTCTTTAATTTGCGCAACTAACTGGTACATGGATGTTCCTTTTTTCAAAACAAACATCTGTTTTTCGGTGGTGACTTGCATTTGCTGTTTCGAAAACTGTTGTAAAAAATAATAACCAATACTGATCGAACCACCCACAATTAATATCAGGGTAAGTAAAGTGTATAAAAATATTTTTTTAATCATAATTTATCTACTATAGTGGATTTTTGCGCGTGAAGTTAAGCGCGTGATTAATTCGTAAGCACTAATACCCGTGTGCTTAGCGATTTCTTCAACGGGAAGTTCGGGTCCCCAAAATATGACTTCATCTCCAGGTTTTTCAAGGCTGTTTATTCCCAAATCAACCACAATCATATCCATTGAAACTCGGCCAACAATGGGCACTTTACGGCCATTAATCAAAACGGGGGTATTTTGCGGAATGTTACGTGGATAACCGTCACCATAGCCCATCGCAACGACGCCTAATTTAGTCTCTTGCAAACTACACCAAGTCTGACCATAACCAACCGATTCACCTTGTTTATGCTTTCGCACTGCGATTAATTCGGATTTAAATGTCATGGCGGGCTGTAGCTCGGCAATTGGTGAAGCAAAAGGCGAAACGCCATATAAAGCAATGCCTTGACGCACAACATCACGCTGAGTATTTGGCCATGCCAAGGTACCACCCGATGCGGCAATTGAACATTTGCCAATGAGTGACTTGTCATCAATTGACGCAATAAACTGATCAAACAGTTCAAGTTGCTTTAACGTTTGAGCAGAAGTAAGATCATCAGCCGAACTAAAATGACTCATAATATTGATGGGCTTTCGAACCACATAGCAACTGGCTAAGCGATAAAATTCATCTTTGGCTTCATCAAGACAAAAGCCGAGCCGATGCATACCGGTATCAAGTTTAAACCATGTAGTAATTTGATTTTCAAGGGGGAATGATAGCAATGCATCAATTTGCCATTTGCTGTGAATGGCGGGCTGAATATTAAAATCAATCAAATTATCTATATTATCATGCAGAAAAAATCCTTCCAAAGCTATAATTGGAGTATTAATACCCTTATTCCGTACTAATATTGCCTCGGATAGTCGCGATACACCAAAATAATCTACTTTATCACTTAACAACTGCGCAATTCCCTCTATACCATGCGAATAAGCGTTGGCTTTAATAATTGCAACTAGCTGACTATCAGGGGCTATTTTTTTGAGGTATTCAAGATTATGAATAACTGCTTGACGATTGACTTCAACAACTGCGATAGACATCTCTTGGATCCAAACTCTTATCAAATGGTTATTGTAAATTTTGTTTTCAATAATAACAAATTTTTCTTAGTATACAAATCGGTTGAAATTCGATGCAATTTTAAGCATGAGTATTTTTAATTAAATAAATTGACTAAATTCTAATATCAACTTAATGATAATTGACCATACATTTTGTGTTTTACCACATAAAAATCGTGAACAATAAGTTATTTGTTCACCAAATTCTTATAAATATGCCTAAAGGCCATAATGGGGTGGTAAATCATCATTCTAGGACCAGCATAACGCATAACTTGTTTGATTTTTTGTTTATAATCTTTGCGATAACAATGTTTAGGACAACGCTCACACGTTGTTTTGGCTTCACCAAAACGACACATTGTTAAACGTTGCATAGCATATTGCAATAGATCATTACATTCATTACATAACTGGTGGCGTGAGGTATGATGCTTTTGATGACAATATAAAAAAATCATTGCGCTCACTGTCGATTTTTCTTGCTGAATTTTAGGACCGGTATTGTTTGCAACCATAATGACATACACATTAATAAAGAAAGTGGTAAAATAAAATCATCAAACTATGATTACAAGGATTTATTGTAATGGCAAGAATTATCAATAAAGATACGACTGTTTGCATGTCCCTTTCAGCCAGACCAAGCAATTTCGGTACTCGCTTTCATAATTATTTGTATGAAAAACTCGATCTTAATTACTTATATAAAGCCTTTACTACCAATAATTTAAAAGATGCAATTTATGGCATTAAAGCCTTAGCGATTCGAGGTTGCGCCATTTCAATGCCTTATAAAGAAGCTTGCATTGAGTTTATTGATGAATTAGACGATTCGGTAAAATCTATTCAATCAGTCAATACTATTGTTAACACCAATCATCATTTAAAAGCCTATAATACTGATTATATTGCAGTTGCTAAGCTCATTATAGAAAATAAAATCGATAATACAACGCCATTTGTGTTAAAAGGCAGCGGTGGTATGGCTAATGCGGTGATTGGTGCTTTTTATGATGCAGGATTTAAAAATGGCATGATTGTCGCACGTAACCAAGCAAAAGGCGAAGCATTAGCCAAACGCTACGGTTATAAATGGGTCAAAGATGAACAAGACATATTGCCAAAGCAAGCCAAACTAATTATTAATGTGACCCCAATTGGTATGCATGGAGGCATTGAAGCAAATGAGCTCGCATTCCCCTCAACCATGATAGAAAATGCTGATATTGTATTTGATGTGGTTGCATTACCCGTTGAAACACCTATGATAAAATATGCCCAAAAGCTAAACAAAACGATTATTTCAGGTGCCGATGTCGCGGTGATTCAGGCTCTTGAACAATTTGTGTTATATACTGGCGTAACACCCAACAAAGAATTGGTAAAACAAGCAGGTGAATTTGCAAGGCAAGGCTAAATAGTGTTATTCATTCCACCGAGTATATCGGTGGAATTTAAACAAATAGGTTATCACATCACCTGATGTAATTTGTTATACACAGCTAATAATTTCTGATGCATAGCAAATTGCTCTAAATTATCATTAGTCATTTTATCGGCCGTAGCAGAATCTGCCAAGCCAAAAAATGTTTTTTCACCATTAGCATATTGCCACATATCGTCAACACAAGCTTGACCATACATTTTATTAAATGCTATTTGATAGTTGTTAAACTGTTTTTTGTCACGTTGCAAAATAAAATTAACCAACGTTTGCAAGCAACGATAAGCGTGATTACGTGCTGGGGTAAATATAGACTCATTCATTTCAACCGTCCAATCAATCCATTGTTGTGCTTGCACTAAGTCTTTACCTGCCAATGCCAACATTGCTTTTAATTCACCAACGCGCAATGTAAACCAAGCATTATCGTTACCGGTTGCAATGCCAAGCAATTCACGAACGCGTGCATAATCATCAAGACCTTCGTCATCAAGTTGTTCAATAATGGCTAGGTATTGTTTAGCAGTGCGTTTTTGATAAGGTAACGACAAAATAAGATCACGCAGACCAATTGCCATATTGCTATTGGCAATTAAAAGATCTTCAGGGGGATAAATTTCAGACATGCCAACAGCCAAAATTCGGCAAGCATAAACACCAAGATGCTCATAGTCCATAATTAACACTTCAGTATTGTGACGTGTAAAAATAGCCATTAAATTAGCAAACTCTTGCTCAGTCGTGCCCGAAAAATCCCAATCGACAAATTCATAATCAGCTTGCTCATTAAACAGATCCCATGAAATCAAACCGCTTGAATCAATAAAATGCGTTTCTAAATTGCTAAGATCAGCAATATCATCATTATCAAAACTTGGTGGTGAAAACACATCCAGATCTTTTAAACTGCGCCCTTGTAATAGCTCAGTCACAGTTCGTTCAAGTGCAACGCCAAAATTTGGATGTGCACCAAACGATGCATAACATGTTCCATTTTGCGGATTAAACAACACCACACAAATAACCGGAAACTCACCGCCTAATGAAGCATCAAAACAATACAGTGGAAAGCCTTCGCTTTCAAGCGCATCAATGGCTGCCAAAACCGCTGGATAGCGATGAATAACCTCGGTTGGAATAATCGGTAAGCTAATAGCCTCGGCAATAATTTTATTTTTGGTATAACGTTCAAAAATTTCCGATAACCCTTGTACTCGCGCTTCATTACGGGTATTTCCTGCTGACATACCATTAGATGCATATAAATTAGCAATTAAATTAACAGGCACATAGACCGTTTGCTTGTCAGACTGTTGCTCAAACGGTAATGCACAAATGCCACGCTCGCCATTACTTGATTGTAAATCAATTAAATCAGTTGCCCTTAACTCATGATCGGGATCATAAAACTTAAGGAGTTTTTGAGATAATAACCCTTTAGGGAGGGAATTATCTTCATGAATAGAAAACCATTTTTCGGACGGATAATGCACAAAATCAGCATTTGCAGCCTTTTTACCCAAATAAAAATCTGAAAAAAAGTAATTGGTTGATAATCGCTCAAAATACTCTCCCAAGGCCGATGCTAACGCTGCTTTTTTACTTGCACCTTTACCATTAGCAAAACACAGTGGGCACTTTGTATTTTGAATATGTACTGACCACACATTGGGCACAGGATTGAGCCAAGAAGCTTCTTTCACTTCTAAATCATATTTAGCTAATTGTTGCTGAAAATAGTTAATGGAATCTTCAAGGGCAGCATCTTTGCCCGGAATATAAGTTTTCATAAGTTAATCTCAAAATAATTTTATGTTATAATTGTTGTGCTTTACCGCTTTCAAGAATTTATCACTTTATACGCAAATATAAAAAAATAGAAGTAATAAAATTAATCCACCTAAATAAGGAAATAAAATGAACAAAAAAATAGATTTTAAAGATCTTACCATTAAAGATTTTTTCTTCTTTAATAAAATGTTAACACCTTCTTTTATCACTATCGTGTATTGGATCGCATTAGTTCTTATTGGCATTAGTGCGCTCACTATGATATTAGGTAGTTTTGCTGCATTTGCTTATAGTTTCACTATGGGTTTAGTTGCTTTTTTTACTGGCATTATTACCTTGATTGTAGGCTTTATTTCAACTCGTATTGGTTTTGAATTGATTTGTGTACTATTTAATATTAATCACAATATTCAAAAATTAGCTAACGAAAACACAGATTCCGAAAAACAAGAAGAATCTTCTAGCACCAATACTGTTAATTAATATCATTGATTTAACTATATAGGCAAAAAAGCGGGAACTGATTCCCGCTTTTTTTGCTTTTATTTTAATCAACATGTTTTTAAATCAAAATAATCGGTTAACCAGCATTAAGCTCGCTAAGTGGCCATCTTGGCCTAACATTAATTGCTAAATCTGAATACTGCCTCGCTTTTAAATGAATCATACCCGCATAGGCAATCATGGCCCCATTATCGGTACAAAATTCGAGTCGTGGATAATAAACTTGTCCTTTACGCTGACGCATCAGCTCAGTTAACCTATTACGCAGTGTTTGATTGGCGCTTACTCCACCAGCTATCACTAAATTTTTAAATCCAGTTTGATCAAGAGCTCGTCGCGATTTAATCACTAACGTATCAACCAAAGCATCTTCAAAAGCTCTAGCAATATCGGCTTGAGTCTGCGTATCAATCATATGATTATCACTATGTTGATGAATGATATTGGCAGCGGCTGTTTTAAGACCTGAAAAACTAAAATCCAGCCCAGGACGATCGGTCATTGGCCGAGGAAAATGGAAGCGATTCCCATTACCGTGCTCAGCTAATTTCGACAATTTAGCCCCTCCGGGATAATCTAAACCAAGCAATTTTGCTGTTTTATCAAAAGCTTCTCCTGCTGCATCGTCAATGGATTCACCAATAAGTTCATATTGACCAATACCCATTACACTAATAAGCTGTGTATGTCCGCCCGAAACTAATAATGCCACAAAGGGAAATTCGGGTGGATTATCTTCAAGCATAGGAGCTAACAAATGCCCCTCCATATGATGGACTGCAACTGCGGGAACATCCCAAGCATAAGCCAGCGAACGCCCAATCGATGCACCAACCATTAAAGCACCAATTAAGCCTGGACCTGCTGTATAAGCCACACCATCAATATCTGCTGGCAGCAAATTTGCTTCTTTTAATGCTGCTTGAATTAAGGGTACGGTTTTACGAATATGATCGCGTGATGCAAGCTCAGGCACTACACCACCATAATCAGCATGTAACTTAATTTGCGAATAAAGCTGGTTTGCAAGCAAACCATTGGTATCATCATAAATGGCAATACCAGTTTCGTCGCACGAGGTTTCAATACCTAAAATCTTCATTAATGTTTACCTGCAAAATCGGTAAGATCTTCTTCACTCCAAAGATCTTGTTCGGTGATGTCTTTATCGGCAATGCGATGTTCTTCGGTTGCCCAATCACCTAAATCAATAAGCTGGCAACGTTTGCTGCAAAATGGACGATAAGGACTCTCTTTGCTCCATTCAACTTTTTTTTGACAAGTTGGACAATTAACAAATGTGACTGTATTTTTATTCATTTCAACTCTTTTTTCAAAAATCAGCATTTAACGTCATTAGCAACAAGCTAACTCAAATTCAATGCCATCGTTATTAACGTTATCACTAGCATCAAGCGGTAAAAACCGAATACTATAGCGCGACATATAACCAGACACTTGGGGATAGACATTTTTATCTAACGAAACCCGAATACGAATCAAATTAACATCACCACTCGTTTCTTGAAAAAAGTTATTAGAACAAATAAATGGTTTAAACTCACCCATTTGTCTAATTAACTGCATATAACATGTTAGAGATTTATCAAGAATTGACAAGTGTTGTAACCAATTTTTAACTTGAATATTGCGTCTTTCTTGCGGGATTTTGAGCCATAAATGGAACGAAGGCAAATCAAAACTACAACACCCACCTGGGATCGTTAAACGTTGACGAATAGCAGTGATAAAACGGTCTTCTTTCAATGGCTGTCCTAAGCGCGTTGTCACATAAAATTGAGCTAAAAACTCATCAAACTGGTGGATCAAACTGTTAAGCAAATCATAGTCAACACCATTAAACGTTAACCACAAGGTTAACTTTTGTTTTTGAGATTCAAGCTCTTTCATCAGATCGCTTTTAACATCGTTACGTTCAATAATTTCTAACAACTCGGACAGTGCATGAAAAAAAATCAACGCATTATTCTGATCTAAATGGCAATGCGTATTTAATTGATTTAATAAAAATTCAATACGAAGCCAAGTGCGCATTTTTTCGTTTAATGGATGTTCAAAAATAATATTACTCATCTATCTAAATCTTACCATTAAAGTTATCTAAATATTGTTGATGCAATAAATTAACTTGTGCAGTTAGCGACACCAAATTGTCATCATTGACAATAATATCATCCGCATAAGATAAACGTTTTTTTAAAGACACTTGCGACAATATCATCTTTTTCGCTAATGATTCACTAATATTATCTCTTTTTACTAATCGCGCCAATTGTAGCGACTCTGGAGCATCGATGATCAGCACTCGATCGGCCAAAGTATGCAAATTGTTTTCAATCAATAACGGTACAACCCAAATCACATAGGTAGTGCTTTGCATAGCAATTTGTTTTTGAGTTTCTTGTTGAATAATAGGATGCAACAAATGATTAAGCCAAAGTCGTTCATGGTCATTATTAAATATAATTTCACGTAGCTGACTACGATCAAGTTCACCATTAGCGAGCAAAATTTCTTGACTAAAATGCTTAACAATTTGATTAAACCCATCACTACCAACTTGCACAACTTGCCTTGCAATAAGGTCGGCATCAATAACTGGCACACCTAATTGGGCAAACAAATCGGCAATGGTGCTTTTACCGCTGGCAATCCCGCCACTGAGCGCAACAACATAAGGCATAAGGCAAATTCCAATCTAATAAAAAATTAGGTTATTATAGCATATAAGTATGTTGATTAAATAATGCAAAATACTGGCAGTAATTTAGTTATTAATTAGCATCAAGTGGGGAAATTACTCACCTGATTAACTCATAATAACCACAATGCAAAAATTTACCGCCAAATCAAAAATAAATTAAATAAAATAGTTGTTTTATATCATTAGCTGTATATAATTACATATATCTGTATATAAAAACAGGAATAAGTAATGAGACCGTTAACCGAACGTCAACAACAAATTTATAATTTAATAAAAGACAACATCCAAACCACCGGCATGCCACCCACTCGAGCCGAAATTGCTCAAAAATTAGGATTTCGTTCCGCTAACGCAGCTGAAGAACATCTTAAAGCGCTTGCCAAAAAAGGCGCGATCGAAATGATCGCAGGCTCATCGCGCGGAATTCGCCTTTTACTTGAAAGCCCAGTTGAGCAAAATGAACTAGAGGGATTACCGCTTATTGGGCAAGTCGCAGCGGGTTCGCCAATATTAGCGCAAGAGCATATCGAAAGTCATTACCAAGTTGATCCATCACTGTTTAAACCCCATGCTGACTTTTTATTAAGAGTGCACGGTATGTCAATGAAAGACATCGGCATATTAGATGGTGACTTATTGGCTGTACATAAAACCCAAGATGTTAAAAACGGTCAGGTTGTGGTTGCTCGCATTGACGACGAAGTTACTGTTAAACGACTGTCACGCAAAGGCAAGCATGTTCACCTAATTGCCGAAAACAAAGAGTTCTCACCTATCGAAGTTGATTTAGAACAACAAAATTTTGCCATTGAAGGACTCGCTGTTGGTGTTATTCGTAACGGTTCTTGGATATAAATTTATGGTGTAAATATACACAATTACAAGCATATAGATGTATAGGCAAAGTTAGTATAAAATAACAGTTAACTAACGTGTGGGAGATGACTATGTGGCTATTTTGGTTATACGAATGTTTAGGGCTTATTGCAGTTATAGTGCTCATTTATGGATACTGCCGTTTTAGAGGGATAGGATTTTGGTCCTTTATTTGGAAGTATTTAAAATGGGTCACTTTAGCCGTACTCATTGTTTGGTTAGCTATTGCATTGCTTTGCCAAGGGGATTTATACAATGCAGCTCATTGCTATTTTAGAGGTGAAAGTATGCATGCAAACACCAAATATTCTATCTTTTTAGGCGAATGTCAAGTTGAAACACCTAGTGGCAGTTATGTTCCTATTGAACGAGCTAGAGCGTTACCAGGCTCAAGCCACCATGATAGCGATAACGACAGCGACTCAACAAACGAGTTTTATCCTGTTAATTAACACATTAACATCAATAGAACTACTAAAAATCCAGCAAATGTTATCGCAATTGCTGGATTTTTTATTTTAACCAGTTGAACAATAATGAAATGAATAGATAGAAGAATGTGTAAATCATCAGATAAATTAATTGTTTTACCCATTAACCTGCTAAAAAACCATACAACGCTGTTCTAAATTTTTAAAACCAAAAATGAACGTAAAGCTCACACGTTTATTGATAATACTAGCAGAAAAAACCATACACAATGATTTGTGTCAAGTTTTTTAACGTGCTTGGTTATGGGCTTTAAATTAAATCCTAACAATTGATTCATAACATAAAATGAATGATTATAGGCTTTTAAAAAATCTCTCTTAAAAATATAATAGGATTTTCACTTAATGTTCATTTTTGCTCAATTTCTATTGTTACGCTTAATTAGTAATTTTTATGATTTCGCTTGCTTCTTTAATTGCTTGTTCTTTATTTGTACCATAAGTTCGACCGCGACTTAAGGACTAAAAGCTAAGGTATGGTGCAAATAGCATCATTATCGCCGTCGTAAAAATTTTCGTTTTTTCTGGTTCCAGAAATCCCGCCAGTATCGATCTCCAGCCTGAACCTTCTGTTATCTAACTCATCGCTTACCCAGGCGTCGGAGTAAAAGCCCGCGCCGGTGTACATCAGTATGGAGCCCCAATCCGCCAAAAGGCCTGCCCCTATTCGACGTTCGACTGAATTACTAGATGACGATGGTGTGGCGGTGACGATTCCTTGACAGTTGTATATGGCGTCTCTTGGGGAACACACCGAATTAGTCAAGTCCCTAGCCTGTGACAGGCGGTAACCTAAACGACTACACCAAGATATTTGCTCGGGTTGGCTTTTCCGTCCATCCCCTCGGGTCACAAACCACTTCTGCAACACAAATCCATATTTTACTACCTCATTACCCTCTCTATCTTTACCCACTAACTCAAAGGTCCGTGGTAATCTTGGCTTAGCAATGGGACTCGGATAAGAATTATACCATTGTCTCCTTGCCTCTGGACCTGTTAGCGTAACGCGCATAAATATATGTGAATTGAAAAATTCGTCCTTATCCAGAATATGATCACTCCAACTACTACTACTCCACTGTAGCCAAGCCCAACTATCCCTTGCTGCTATCTTTTTCACTGTAGCGGTGATTCCTTCATGCGTGACTGGCGACCATGTCAATTCATCTTCATCTATATCTCCATATATGATTAAATCAAAATACAATCCATCAGCCCCAGTAGTTGGAAAATTAAGCGCATATGATGCGGGATTGAAGTCTTTAACGATGAATCCCGCATCCCATTGGAAGACATCCGCGGGACCGCTTCCGCTAAGTTCTGTAGTAACAAATTTGACGATACCCCATTGTGTCCAAGGTAATATTATGGCATCACTGCGGTTAACACCTCGACTATTTAATGCCAGCGAATGCCATGAAAACAACAAAAATACTACCGCCAACGCCAACGAAATTTTTTGGGATAATGTTGATAGTAATTTGAGAGATAACTTCGAGGATATCAACGAAGCGAGAGTAAAAATTCGTCTGATGCGTCTATTTGATAAATTTAAAACATAGGTTTGCCAGTGCTGGTGTCTGGTGTCTGGTGTCTAAAATGATAATGCATTGCGATTTGCCTGTCAAGTAAATTGTTGTTTTATTTATCTTTTACGTATTCTTTCGCTTATTAAATAAGCCGTTTTTAAATTGATCAAAGTATAACCATTAAAAAAAAGCTTGGCTAGTTTTTTTGGGGAATTTTTGGTAAAAATTATTTAGGTGTGACTTCGATTCAGTTTATGGAAAGATTGAAGATATTGAAATTTATTGTTTTTATATAAAAAACAATAAAATAAAAAATAAATAAAATCAATATGTTATATAACGTTTTTTTGCCTGATATTGCGTTTTTTTGGTGGCTGGAGCAGTGTTTTCGGACGTTTTATTCATTTGGTGTAAAAAATTGCTACTGTGATAACGTCTGAATAAGGGGATTTTGTGTAAAATTCCCCAATATTATTTATATCATCCATAATACTCATCTTTTCAATACCATCTTCGCTTTACTGAGATGTTCAAATGTGTTCCGACAAAGCATAGCCTCGCTAAACTTTTCTGTTTGGCATGCTGACCTCACTCTTTTGTCGGCGCATTCTGACGCCGGAATAAGACAAATAAAATAATCTCTTATTATTATGGTTTTATAGTTGTCGAGTTAATTTTATATGCATTAACCACCTATTCGGCGTTAAAGCAAATGTATCTTGCTGAGCCTGAGCTGGTGCTTTTCTAAACCGCCTATACGGCGTTAAAGAATGTGGAAATGTAATTGTTAATTATAAGCGATTTCTAAACCGCCTATACGGCGTTAAAGTTGATGATGATTGCCCTGATTGGTCTTCTTCATTTCTAAACCGCCTATACGGCGTTAAAGGTTTGTTACGCTCACATTCCCATTTTTTTGGCTTTCTAAACCGCCTATACGGCGTTAAAGTGGTTTAGCCGTTAAATTTGGCTTTACGGTTATTTCTAAACCGCCTATACGGCGTTAAAGTTAACACCGCAAAATGAACATCAAGAGCATATTTTCTAAACCGCCTATACGGCGTTAAAGTAACTGGATATTTTACGCTTTCGCTCCATTCTTTTCTAAACCGCCTATACGGCGTTAAAGTAGAAATTAATATTCCATAAATCTCGCTGTATAAAGATAAACAACAATTTCAGTTTTGAAAACCCTTTTTTTTGACCTTTTTTCAACTTATTGATTTTATTTTATTTTAAATTAACGGTAAAAAAAGGGTTCTAAGGGTTTTGAAATCAAAACAAACCCGTTAAAATAAAATCAATATCTTTACTAACCTATTTTTGAGTAGCGCTTAGATTGTTTTTTAATGAAAAAAGTGCTTAAAATAAAAAACACAGGCTACCACCCAAAGGCATACTTTTAATTAATTGATTTTATTTGCTTTTTAAAGCTCTTTTATACTCAAAAAATAAACAATGCTTTCCCAAAGCTCTACAATATAGTATCCTACCGGCTATCATTTCAACTCAATCAAAGCCCAATACGCCGTGCAAACATTCATTTTGACTTTACGTAAAGTCTTTTACAGCAGTAATCTTCTTTTTAGTCTACGAATGTTAATTAGTTTAACCGGTTCGACGTTAGTTCCGTGGTATTTTGGACAAACTTCACTCGTTATTCCGCTTACGCTTGGTGTGGTGGCAGCGGGTTTGACCGAGATCGATACGCGTTTATTAAGTCGCTGTATTAATCTAATCCTTACATTGATCTGTTTTGCTACTGCGACTTTTTCGGTCGAGTTGCTATTTAATTATCCTGTGTTGTTTATTATTGGTTTAGTATCTTCGACTTTTATTTTTATTATGCTTGGTTCACTTGGGCAACGTTATGGAGTAATTGCCTTTGGCTCACTTTTAATAGCTGCCTATACCATGCTTGGGCATAATTTATATACCGATAATTATACTTTGCCCTGTTTTTTGTTGCTTGGTGCACTTTGGTATAATGTTGTTTCGTTAATTGAATCCATCATCCAACCCATTCGCACAACCCAACAATCATTATCGATATGTTTTATCCAATTAGCTCAATATCTTGACGCCAAGGCGGCTATGTTTGATCCAGATGAGTCTGACGGTTTTAAAAAACAAACTTTGCAACTAAACAATAGCAATAATCAGTTGATTAGTGCTTTTAATCACACTAAGCGTTCGTTATTTAATCGTTTAAAAAGCTATCGCGGACAAGTTTATATTAGAAAGATGCTTAGCTATTATTTTGTGGCGCAAGATATTCATGAACGCGCCAGTTCAGCGCATGGCCATTATCAAGCACTAAGTGTGCATTTTAAGCATAGTGATATTTTATTTCGGTTTGCACGTATTTTAAATTTGCAAGCCAAAGCTTGTGCCCAACTTGCAATAGCCATTAAATTAAATCAGACTTATCAGCATGATCCGCTATTTTCACGTTATTTTTCGTATCTTGAAGAGGCAATTAACCAGTATCATGCTAGTAATACGGCAAATCTGCTAATGATTAAGGCGATGAAAAGTTTGCATCAAAATTTGCTCTCGATCGATCTATTACTTGCCAATATTGATACTGAACAGCATCTGTCAAAAGATCAAGAAGATAATCAGTTGATTGATGAAGAGTTAACTCGTTTTCATGATATTTTTGCCAAAATTAAAGGCAATTTGACGATTAAATCTGCTCTGTTTCGTCATGCGATTCGTATGTGTGTGGTGTTTTTTGTAGGTTATATGGTCATTTATTTTTGTGACTTGCCACATGGTTATTGGATTATTTTAACCAGCTTATTTGTGTGCCAGCCTAACTATTCCACCACAAAACATCGGTTAAAATTGCGCGTAATAGGCACTATTTTAGGGATCATAGTAGGTATTCCGTTAACGTTTTTATTTCCAAGCGTATCCGAACAGTTAGTGCTAATTATAATTACCGGTTGGCTGTTTTTTCTATTTAAGAATTCGCAATATGCTTATGCTACGGCATTTATTACGTTACTGGTATTTTTTAGTTTTAGTTTGATTGGCGAAAGTAGCATTGCGGTTGCTATTTCACGCATTATTGCGACGTTGATCGGTTGTTTTATTGCTTGGTTTGCCGTGAGCTTTATTTGGCCTGATTGGCAGTTCAGAAATCTACCTAAACTTATCGATCGTGTTTGTCATGACGATAGCCAATACTTGGCGTTAATTGGTCGTCAGTATATGTCTGGCAAAACTAATGACCCGCAATATCGATTAGCAAGGCGTGCAGCGCATGATAGTAATGCGGATTTATCCTCTTTAATTAGTTTGATGACTAAAGAGCCGCATATGAATCCAGCAGTTATTGATCAGGGATTTCGTTTATTAACGCTGAATCATACGTTGATTAGTTATCTTTCGACTTTAGGTGCCCACCGTGATAAGTGTATTTCAAAACAGACGCTCGATCTATTTGATGATTTGTCGGTTTATATTATTAATCTGTTAAACGATAAAAAGATAGATAGCAAATACCAATCTATTAAACAGTCCATTGCTGATTATATTGAGACAATTTCGGTGCTTTCGACTGATGATGAAAAAGCCAATAACGATCTGTTAGTGATGCAACAATTGGCTTTGATTTTGGATATTTTGCCCGAGATTGTCATGCTTGCTAGTGAATTGGAAAATTAAATGGTTCAATAAAAAGTTAACCTTTAAGCCACGCTATTAGCATTCCAACAATAACGTCATTATTATTTGATTGATAAAAATGTTATATACCCAAAATATAAATTGAACCGTATTTTGTATAAAATAATCACTTTCTCAAAAACTTAAAAAAATGCTTTGGTCAAAAATTGCAAATAATCTCACTAGAGAAAATAGTTTTTAGTAGACTTAATTATGGCAGGGATATTTGATTGATTGATAGATTTATTCACACTATTGCACCTGATTTTTGCCATTATGATTAAATGAATATGTCAAATTATTTCAATCGATTACTCGCTTGATTATAAACTTCGTTACGCTCTCTTTTTCCTACAGCTACAACAACAATAATTAACACGTTATCTTGAACTTGATAAACCAATCGATATCCTGATGCCCTTAGTTTTAATTTATAACAATTAGCCATACCTCGTAACTTATTACTTGGTATATGGGGGTTTTCTTTGCATTTTAGTAGTTTTTTTGCAAATTGTTGTTGTATTGTTCGATCAAGTCGTTGCCACTCTTTTTCCGCATCCTTTCTAAACTTGATGGTATATTTCATAAAAAACTTTCCAGATCAACATCAACCAGCGGTTGTTTTTCTCGCTCCTTAACTAAAGCGATTAATTCTTGATCATCAATCATATCAAGCATTTTTTCGTAAAGTTCAGCTGGAACACAGTAAAATGTAGGTTGATTTCGGTTTAATATCGCAACGGGTAATCCTTGCCCCGCATTTATTGTTGCCATTGGATTCTTTTTTAATTCACTGATGCTGGCAGTAATATTACTCAAAATAATATTAGGCATACTTATACATTCCTCTTTTGTTATGCATGTTGAATATAACACCCTAAAGACCTGTTAACAAGTCTTATTAGTACTTGTTACTCTTTAAAATAATTCTAATTTTGTATTATTTACAGTATTAAACGATTTAACTTTAGGTATCAAACTGATGTGTTAGATTGATAACATTCAAAAACCCCGTCAAGCATAAAATAATATTGAACCATATTGAATATTAAACGCTAAAATAAACAATATTATTTTCTATCAGAGTTATGTAATAACGATAAGGTATTTTATATCATAAATCACTAAGCCGTATTGGTAATTGATAGTTTGCCTTTTTTAAGAGATAACATAAGTAAACCGCTTGTAAGATATGAGTTATGGCTATTTGTGGGTGACTGAGAATTTTGCTTAAAACGGTACTTAATGTGTTTAATCCTAAGGTATCGCAATCATATTGGAGCGTGGCTAGTTGTTGTTTTTGCTCTATCAATAATTCAAGTCGTCCAGAACTTGTCACACTCTCAAGTATCGTTAAAAGCGGTTGAATAATTGAGGTTGTAAACGAATCTTTCATATAATGATTTTCACCTAGCTGCTGTTTATGTGCTAAATAGGTATTTGTGATAAATTTTTGTTTAAAGATGGATTTTTTGTTTTTATACCAGAAATCTTCAAAATCAAGGCTTAATGTTTTGATCTCTCCTGTTAGTTGATCTTTGTAAAGCAATGCAAAAGGTTCTAAATCTAAGAAGTTATCATTTTTTACACAGTTAGCAAACACGGTTAAGGGTTGATTGTTAGTTTCTAAAAAACTTGTTAGAACATCAATACGCAATTTTTCATATTCATCCCAAAATATGCATAAAAACAGGCTATTTCCATCATTATCAAGCACTTTCCAAACTAAATTTTGTCTAATTTCGTCTATATAAGGTTTATTTGAGCTGGCTATATGAAGAATTAACATCTCATTAAAAGGAGAATCATCTAAACTATTATCTTGTAAATAGTCGCTCAATATTGACCAATTTTGAAAGCCTGCTTTTGATCTAAAATCATGGTAATTTTCATCACTCCATGCTGTTTCTTGTAAAGTAACAGTCGATCCATGACTCGATAACTCGCCGCTATCCGATACACGAGGTTGATGAAGCTTTATTGCTTTTTGCATTAACATATAGGGAGATGTTTGCCATATTGACATACTATTCCAAACCATTAAGCGATTAAAATTGATATCGTTTTTATAGGATCTAGCTAATGTGGTTTCTTGGTATTGTTGTTTTTCACTATCCCAAAAGTAGAAAGTTGCGCCAATCGCCCCTGTTTTACTTTGCCACCAACGCCCACCTAATGGCAAGAGATCAAGTGTTTGTAATTCTGTTTTATATTGGCGTTTTATTCGACCTCGTAATTTGAATAGTTGCTCACCCTGATGATGTAATAACATTTCGGTATAGGCTTTTACCTGCCCCAAAAAAAGGAGTATATCTTGCTCTTCGACAGTAAAGTGACGTTTGGCAAGTAATTCAACCAATTGGCAAAGATGCCGAAGCATTGCAGCCAAACGAGGTAACCCTTGCGATCTTGCCGACATATTGAGTAATTGTAGCTGTTCAGCTTGGCTATGGCTCACATGAGACAAACCTTGCTTAATAAGTGTATAAATATGCTGTTGAATCTGTTTAATAAGGGTAATTTCATCAGCAGAAAGCTGATCAACCTCGTGCGTTATGCTTTGTCGACATTCTATTGGCCAAGTCCATATTTTGTTATTTTTTTCAAATAGATAAGCAATAACCGCTAAATGTACTGCCATTTTTTGTTTTGTGGGGAATGCTGAAATCATCCCATCAAAGCCAGTGCCTGCCATATAAATAATGGGAGTATCACTCTCTGGTACAATAATTCGTATTTGTGAATCTTGATATTCAATTGTCACTAAGGGATTTTTTTGCCAGTCACAAACCAATTGGTAAGCAGTAAACATATTGGTTTTGCCGGCTTTTTTTAAGAGTTTGCTGGCATCTAATGACAACAATTCTGTTAACACGTTAGCTAAAGGTCTTATTGTTTCAAGCTGTTTTGTACTTATTTTATTATCAGAATTATGCGATTCATTGGATTGATTTAACGGCTTAATTTGATTGTCATCATCGATGTTATTGCTATCGGTAATAGGATCTAAAGATGAAGCATTTGATTGTAGCCATAAAACAGCCGATATAATGTGCTTACAATGCCCGAGAGCGGGGCAATTGCAACTGGCGGCCTGAATACCTTGAGCTGATAACCTGACTTGCTGACCATCCGCTTCGAATTCTAAATAATCTTCATTATTTTTTTCAACTAATGTAACTTTATTAGCCTCGATATCTTTACGCGCACGGCGAACTAAACCAATATTGGCATAAAGTGCCAATGCCTCTTGATCATAATTTAAATAAATATGTTGCCAACTCATTGCATGACCTCCGCTAACCAAGCAGCAAAATGTTCTGGTGTTAATGCGGCAATTTGCATCCCCCGATTAGCTAACTGCTGTGAAATTTGCAAATCATAAACAGGATCAGCATTATCATCTAACGCAGCTAAACCTAACATTTTGACTCGATTACTGTTCATTCTTGAAATGGTTGTATAAAGGTGAATTAGTGCCCCGCCTTCACAAAAATCACTAATTAATACCACAATGGTTCGTTGTGGATTTTTAATTTTTTGTTCAGCATAATTAAGTGCTTTAGCAATATCAGTGCCACCACCTAACTGGACAGTCATTAAAACTTCAACAGGATCATGGGCTAAGTGAGATAGATCAACAATTTGAGTGTCAAAAACCAATAGATGTAAATTAACAGAAGGTAATTTAGCCATAATACTGGCACAAACAGCAGAATAGATAATTGAACTATCCATTGAGGCGCTTTGATCAACACATAAAATAATATCCCATGGTAAGTGCTTATTGGCGCGAGAATTAAAAATCGCATTTTCAATAATCATTTGCTGTTTTTGCTGATCAAAATGTTTCAAATTGGCCTTAATTGTTGCTCGCCAATCGAAATTTTGGTTACAACATATTTTAGAACGACGAAAGCGATTTTTTTTGCCAGCCAAAGCATTAACAAAATTGGATTTGATTTTTTGTAAAATCTCATCAACAACTTTTTGAATCAGTTCTTTAACCGCTAAGTAGACTTCGCTTTTTAATTGTCCTCGCAAATTCATTAATAAACGAACTGAATTCATATTCGCTTCTAACGCGTGAATAACATTAGGATCATCTAAAATTCCTTGCAACTGATAACGGGCAATAGCCTGCTGTTGCAGGCGTTCAAATGTGCTTTTTGGAAACAATTTTCGCGTTTTATTAAGCCAATTTACGGTATTAAATACCGAATTTTCATTGCCACCAGGTGAAATCTTTTTTCGGACACTATTCCCATTATCCTCACTACCTATTTTCAGACCTCGCTTACGGTATTCATTCTGATAAAGATAATTTAATGATTGTTCTAAGTTATGATCATGTTGGTTAAATGTTGCCTGATTAAGATGTTCATCAGCATATTTACCTAATATTAACCGCCAGCGCTTAACATGATTAACATTATTGGTATCAATGATTTTTTTATTGTCACTCATGCTAAATCCTTACTGTTTAAACCAATCTTGTAGCTGTTGTTGCTCAATATGTTGGCAGACAGATAATTCCAAAGAAAGTAATTTTTGTAAGTCTTCGTCACTAAATTTATATTGCTGAAAACTCAGTTTTTCTTTTTGGGCGTTATATTTTTTAGAAATTTTTTCGGCAATCATTGCATTTTGTTTAGGTGTGAGTTGTGTAAATGCAAGCCGTAAATCAGGAAGTATTTTAATAAATTGCTCTTGTTCCCAATGCGCTAATAACTCATCAAGGCTTGTTAATAATTGTGAGGAGTGGATAATTAATTCAGGCGCACATTGCATTATCCCCATAAAATAGCAACTTGCCTGTTCATATTGGGCACCTGAATCAAAAGCCACTTTTATTTTATGATCGAGTTCTGATTGACTGATTTGACAGTCCAAATAAGCAATACTATCAATGGCTCCACAAATCAATGGCGCTTTGTTTAATCGCGGTTGTAAACGATACAAATTTAGGTAAAAATCCTGTTTCAACTTTTTTACATCCAGTTGCTCTGGTAGATTATTGATTAGATTTCTAAATAATAATAATGTTTTTAAATTTTCTTGCTGTTGCTCTGTATCAGGTTGCTTTAATGCATCAAGCAAGAAAAAAGCTTGTTGTGGCAATTTAGCTAGCAACGCTAGCAAAGTTGAGCTAGCATTAAGCGCTAAAAAGTCCCGACCTTGCCATAAATACAGTAAACGATGCCCACAATTTACTACTGACAATAAATTATTATCGACGTCTAGATAAGTTGATAACTTAGCCAATAATTGGGTAAAGTAGGATTGTAATCCCATTAAAGCGGCTTGTATCACCCCTTTTACCGCACTCTGACAAGAGTGTACTGTGCCTTCTTCAGTTAATTGTTCCATCGACTGTTGTAATTTTTGTAAAGCAATCTGTTCAAGTTGGGTGCCTTGCTCTGACAGTTCAATTAGCCTAGCTTCAACCATCGGTGTCCATAGATATTGCCAATCTTCGAACATAATAGTTAATCGCGTACCATACTGATAATTGGGTCCATCAAGACGATTAGCAAATCCAACGTCTAAAAAGGCAAGCAGATGTAAAAACCGGCTTCGTTGCCGATGCTCTGGTTTACGGTAAATATCAATATGCGTGATTTTAGGTAATGTATCGTCCAACTTAAAACGGTATTGTTTAAGTGTTGCATAAACTTGATTGACAAGTGGCGGGGATGCTATGTTGTCAGGAATTTGCCCTAATTGATTTCCCGATAAACTACGATAAACTATTTGCCAAAAATCACTGCGTACATCGTGAATGCTCCCTTTGATAAAAGCCGATTGCATACCATCAAGCAAATCATAACGCCCAGGGCCGTAATGGCCTCGAAGTTCGGCTAATAAGCAGGCTTGTTCAATCGCTGACTTTAAGGGGATAAAGCCAATAGCATCACTATCGCTTTGCTTTTTTCGCAGTTTATCAGCGATAGCTGACAAAAACTCGAGAGCTTGCGCTTGGCGATAACCTTGGGTTGTTTGTGACTGGTTAGGGTTTTGTTCATAAGCTAACATCGATAGCCAAGATTCTTGATAATAAGCAGGAGAGTTCATCCCTGCGGTATAACCATTTAATGCATCAAGACGATCAAAACTATAACGAATAAGCCAAGTTCGATCCTTTTCACTACTTTTTTGCTGTCGATTAAATCGGGTAATATCGGATTTTTTCGGTAAAACAAGCTTGTTTTGCCATAATCCTTCAAATAATGCTAGCGTATGAAATCCACCTGTAACTACCACAATTTTCGCATCGGGTGTTGATTTTTTTAATCGCCCAATGGCAGTTAACATATGCTGCTCTCGCTGGCTAGAGCCTTCTGCTTCGAGTGATGATGAATCGTAATCAAGCCTCGCCATTGCACACCAAATAAAGGTATCTTCAAAAAATGTTTGCCAATCAGCAAGATCGGTAAAATTTCTTAATTCAAATAAATGTTCCCAAACTTCGTCATGATCGCGGCAATGTAATTTTTTAGCTAATTGAGTAATGTATTGACTATGTTTTAAATAGGTCTCAGAAAGTAATGATTTGCTCTGCTGTGGTGTGAATTCTTGAGTCACTTGTTCTGCCCAAGGCAGATCAATAAATTGAATCTTTGCATTGTATTGTTTTGCCAATTGTATTGCTTGCCACTCTGGGGAGTAACTACAAAATGGATAAAATGCAGAGCGAGTAATTTGATGCGGCGGCATGTTCGCCGTATCATCTTCTTCATATTCATCATTCGTCTCAAGAACGATTTGATCTAATTGAAGATCTGTTTGACAAAGTATAGCAATGGGCGGCTCTGTCTTATTATTTAGTAATTCCTCAAGTATTGCTGAAAAGCTAGCAGGTGCTTCAATCAACACATGGGTCGGCTTAATTTGCGTGATCAACTGCCGCAAAGCATAACTACATGCAGGACTATGATGGCGCACAGGAGCAAAATAGATCTGCTCTTGTTGTAATGCATCTCGACATGTTAAAGCATTTTCTAGGCGTTGTGGTAATGGTGATCGAGCCATAATGATTATCTATTTATTATTTCCAGAATTTTTTAGACACCTGATAGAATGAATGCCATACAGGTGAGTTTTTGGCTCGTTCACGCACCACATTATCCATATAAAATTGAATCCGTTTAATATCATCAGCATTATCTTTTAAAACAACGCCAATAAGCTGTTTAGCAATATGCCTACCCTCTAAGGTACCCTCATCAAAATAATAGGCATCTAATGCTGAGGCATACACAATATTGACAGCTTCTGCTGTTGACATCACCGCATCTGGTGTTTTCAGCTTGGTGCCTGCTTGAGTTTGTCCTTGTCTTAACTCTTGAAACGTTGTTACTAATAGTTCAATGACATCGACTGGAATGATTATTTGCGATTTTAGTTCGCCTAATTCCTGATTAAGTTGCATTTGAATTAATTCTATTTCAAAGTTTTTATCGGTAATTGGATTAACGGTTTCAAAATTGAAACGACGTTTTAATGCGGCTGACATCTCATGCACACCACGATCTTGTAAGTTTGCTGTGCCAATAAGATTAAATCCTGGTTTTGCACTAATTTTGGCATTCTGCCCCATTTCGGGAATCATCATTTGCTTTTCAGACATCAAAGACACAAGCACGTCTTGAATTTCGGGTGGACAACGTGTGATCTCTTCAAAACGCACAATTTTACCTTGCTGCATACCGTGGTAAATCGGTGAGCCAACCAATGCCCGTTCAGTTGGGCCTTCGGCTAATAATAAAGCATAATTCCAAGAATATCTGATATGATCTTCACTTGTCCCTGCCGTGCCTTGAATAGTTAGGTTTGAATCACCGCTGATTGCTGCAGCTAACAGTTCAGATAACATCGATTTAGCCGTACCAGGTTCGCCAACTAACATTAAACCTTGTTTACCAAGCAAAGAGACAATCGCTCGATCAACAAGGGGATCGTCGCCAAAAAATTTACGGCTGATGCCGATCTCCTCATTGCCCAAAATAAACGTTCGCACCGATTTTGGTGATAACTGCCAACCTTTAGGTTTATTGTTATGACTATCCAATTTCAGCAACTTATTTAACTCGTTAGCATAACGTTGTTCTGCGCTTAAGCGAATGGCTTGTGTGTGTTTTACCATAATCCTTTCTTCTCCCACTCTGGGTCAAAACCGCTTGAGGCATTAGCCACAGCCATATAATCAGCATAAGCTTCTGCTAGTAATACTGGCGGCACATCGTTGATATCAATTGCATTGCAGTTTCCACCCTGCTTTTTACTAAAATATAGATTGTAAAGTACAGCAGGGATATTCTCTTCTGGCACATAGCTACCACTAAATTCAATATTGATATAAAGCTCAAGCTCACTAAAATATTTATAATAGCCGTAAAAACAAGCACCGTCTTCAATATTGTCTCGTTTGTATCCTTGTTTAATCAATATATTTCGTATAGTAAAACTATCTGTTAGCCAGCCTTTACGATCATCAATAATATTTTCTGTAATATGGCTAACATCAGGCAACGAATGGTTAAACTGTGCAAATAGTAGCGAAACTTTGTAATCTGTAAGATGTTTTTGCCACGTTTTGACCATATCGTTAGTTAACAATGCACTATGCGCGACAGTAATATGGTTTTCCTTACTAAGCTTAATCTCGTCATCATTTAAATCAATTAAACTGCCATCTTCGGTTGGGCGAAAACTCATGATAATTACCCCCGCTTCATTCACTTCAAGCCACACTAAACGTTGAATTAATAGACGCATAATAGGATGGCTATAGAGATATTCTTGCCATGCTAAAACAGACCAACGTCGTTGCAAACACATGGCTTCGTATAGGCGAGCTGTTTGTAATTCAAGCAATTGCTTCAGTGCTTTTTTGCTATTACTAAATTGTTTTTTGGCTTCTTTGACTAATGTTTCATCTTCAGATTTACGCGCTTCGGGCAGTGTTTTAATTTCTTTACCTTCGTCGTTTTTCAATACAAATTTGAATTTATCATCTAATGTGACTGTAAAAATTCGCTCACCATAATCAAGACTCAACACGCCCGATTCATCTAAACCTGCGGTTGGAATGGTGCGATCGGCCAGTTCATCAGCCGTCCACTGTTTTTGCTCAGCAATTTGGTTAATCAATAATTTCGCTTTTTCTTGCACGGACGGCGTTCGATAACGACGTGCAATTGATAATAAAAATTGAATAATCAGCGGATCGTCACTAACAGCTATTGATTCCAGCATAGCTTCAATTTGACCACGCCTGATTTGGTAATTTTTAATATAGTTTTTTATTATCGATACAGCGGCATTACCTTGTATGCCACCAATTAGTGATAATACACCTTTTGATTTAATGGCTGAACCCACTAAGCGAGAAAGTACTTCTTGCTTTATCACTTCGAAAGCTTCGTTTAAAGTCATATTTTCATATTGACCATAATATTCGGGATAACGCTTTGCATAATCTAAATAATCTTTCCAACGTTGTTTTGCTTTTAAATTGGCCTCCATTTCGGCTTCTTCAAGTGTTGGCGTTAACGTGTCTTGCTTAATAAAAGCGTGTAAAATAAATACCCCTAATTCGTGTTGACTTTTGAGGCTTAAAAGGCGGGTATAAATGATTAATAATGGATTAGCAGGCTCTTTTAATTTTATCGCAAGCCAAATCCACCAAGTAATAATTTGAGGTTCGACCACCTTACCACTTTGCCAAGTTAATACTGGGATTAAACTTTCATCAAGCCATTTAGCATCTGCTGGTTTTTTGCCCGTTAAGCCTTTTTGTGCATCATCAAGTAATTTAGCTGGCGTTAAATACTGGTTTATATTTTCACCTAAACGTTCAAGCGAAGCTAATAACGTTGCTTGCACCGATTCAGATTTCTCTTTGTTTAGCGCATTATTTAGTGCTTTAATTGATGATTTCTGTCCTAATTTTACTAGCCACTTGGCAGCTAAAATTCGCTGCGATTGTTTGGTTGACATCAACGCCTCTTCCACTCGGCAATGAATATCAGGCAACACACTTAATGCTTTTTGCGCTAATAAACGTAATGATTGAATTTCACTTAATGCCAGTTCAAGCAGATAAGTCACATATTTAGCGGGTAACTTCGGGAAAAAGGTTAATATTTTTATCCCTCGTTCTTTCTCAAAAAAATAATCACTGTTTTGCACTTCTTGACTTGGCAATAGTCCTAATGCTTCATCAAGATAAACGGAATTTTCGGCAAAAAATGGCCAAACTAAATTAGGATCGACCTCAGTTGTGGTTTCATAATAATAATTCATTAAAAATGCGGCAGCGATAGTGCGTTTCGCATCTGTCACATAATCTATTTTATTCATTACTTCAACTAACTGGCGTAAGTCAGTACGTAACAAGATTTCATGATGAGAAAAACTTAAACCTAAATGAAAGGAATTAGGCTCACGATGACAAATTTTTTCCGCACGTAATAAGTGGTAAAGATTAAATTCAGGTAACGATGACAAACGCCCTTTATTCAAAATAACTTCATAAATTAATTTGTTTTTTATATCCGTCTGATCGATATCACCTTTACCATTTAAACAATCAAAAATCGCATCTAAATCGCTAACAGTAATTGTTTTTAATTGCGCATAACGCTGTTGCTCAGATGTCATTTTGCAATCATACTCTTGGTTATATTGAATTTCCTGCTCTGCTTTTTTTTTGTAGGTGGACTAATACTTCTTGATAGTTTTGTTGCAAAATATCTCGCGCTTTAGAAGGTAAATCAACTTCAACAACCGACTCAAAAGGAGGAATAATTAATTCGATTTCTTGCTGTTTAGCATCCTCATTGCCACTTAATCGTGATAGTGCACCTTCAATGGTTTTAATCACGGTTTTATTGGTCTGCCGAGTTAATACTTCTTCTAAAATCTTGCGATCAACGGATAATCTAGCTAATAAGTTTACCGCATGGCAACGTTGCTTAGGCGTTCCTTGGTCTAATAAAACTTGTAACTCAGTTTGCACTATGTCAATTGGTAAACTTAATAATAAGGTCGTTGCCAACTCACTGATTGCTTTTATGTTACTTATTGATTGTTTTACAAGCAAGTCAATCACATCTTGTTTAAGTTTGTCTTGATTGGCAATATATTGTAATTGCTGTAATTGACCGTCTCTAGAAAGACCTTGTTCAGGCAAGGTTTTAAACCATTCAAGATCATCATAAATATAGGGCAATAGACCATTAATCATAAACACATAATGAAAATATCTTAAATAAGATTCTGGTGTTTGCTGGCGGTCAAAAATAGCAAATAATAGCTGTTTCCCTAGCCCTTTTTGTTCTATTTCAAGCAATTGATGTAATTGCTGGGCTGACCAATTTTGACGTTCAAGAATAATGTGTTCAGCACTTTGTTTATAGCTAAACAAAGTTGAAACCAATCCATCTAAAAATAGATATAAAAACCATAAAGGTAAATTTGGCGTGATGACATCAATATTTTTTTGTTCTGAATAAACGCGACTTTGCTGCATATTTTCAATATAGGTTGCTGCCAATACCTTACCAAAACGGATAATCTGTTCTGGCGTATAGTTATCCGTCCATTGTCGATAAAATAGTGCTCTCGCTTTTATTGGTTGCTTTTTCTCAGTGAAATAATAAATGACATTAGTCGCACCAGGAAAGCCTAGACGTCCATAAACTCGCTTCTCATTATTATACATTTGCGATAATTGATTTAGATCCTCTAAAACTTGAGGATCTTGACCTTGTAAAATATATTTACAAATTCGCTCAGGAATCAATTTATCTAATCCCCGCAAAATCTCAAAACATGCTAATAAATTGCATTCATTGCTGTTAGCGCTATCCTTTACCATAGTAACTTATCCTCCCAATCAGGATCAAAGCCACTACACGCATCTGCAACCGCCATATAGTTAGCATAACCTTCAGCGAGTAACACTGGCGGCAATTTATTGAGTGCTATTGCTCTATCTTTTAAACCTGGCTTTTTACTAAAATAGAGGTCAAAAAGAGCAACAGGGATATTTTCTTCTGGTACCATGCTGCCACTAAACTCAATATTAATATACAGGTTAAGACTAGCAAAATACTTATAATAACCATAAAAACAACCTGCATCTTCAACATTGTCACGCTTATAATCCAATTTGGTTAAGATACCTCGTATCGTGAAACTGTCAGTTAACCAACCTAAACGTTCATCAATAATGTCATCTTTAATTTTACTCATATCTGGTAATGAATGAGTCAATTGATCAAATAGCTCAGAGACTTTGTAATCTTTAAGATGATCTTGCCATTTTACGGTGATATCACTTGGCAACACAGCCGAATGGGCAAGGGCAATGCGATTTCCTTCATTTAGTTCTATTTCGTCATCTTCAGTTGTAATTAAGCTACCATCCTCCGTTGGTCTAAAGCTGCTTATCACCTGTCCATTTTCATCTAATTCAAGCCAAATTAAACGTTGAATAAGCCGTCCTACGATAGGATGTGGCTGTAGGTATTTTTGCCAATCCTCTACTCGCCATTGACGCTGTGTACACATAGCTTCATAAAAGCGGGTAATTTGCATATTGAGCAATTGCGTTAGTTCTTTTTTACTATTGGAAAACTGTTTTTTTGCCTCTTTCACCAAGGCTTGATCTTCGCTTTTTCGGGCTTCTGGTAAGGATTTAATTTCGTCACCATCTGCATTTTTTAAATGCCATTTAAACTTATCATCAAAAGTAGCCGTAAAGGTGCGTTCACCATAATCAAGGGTTAACACACCATTATCATCTAGCCCTGCGGTAGATATGGTGCGATCAGCTAGTTCATCAGTAGTCCAGCCATTGCGTTCTGCAATACTTTCTACCAATAAGCGGGCTTTTTCTTGTACAGATGCAGCACGATAACGGCGGGCAAGCGATAACAAGAGTTGCGTGATCAACGGATCATCACTTTGAGCAAGCGGTTCAAGCATTGCCTCAATTTGCGCTCGTCGTTGTTGATGATCTTTCATAAAACTACGTAATAACGAAACTGCAATATGACCTTTAATACCACTAGTTAATGCTAATAATCCTTTCGCTTTAATGGCAGAACCAAGATAGACTGCCAAAGCCTCTTTTTTTATCTCTTCAAATACTTGTTCAAAAGTAATATTGGCATAACTAGGGTAGTATTGAGGGTATTGCTGGTAGTAGCCAATATATCGCTGCAATCGCTTATCGGCTAATGAATTGGCTTTTGCTTCGGCATCTTCCACCGTTGGCATTCGCGTATCTTGCTTAATAAAGCTTTGTAAAATAAATTCGCCTAATTGCTGTTGGCTTTGCTGACTTAATAAGCGACTATAAATAATTAACAATGGATTAGCTGGATCTTTTAATTTGACCGCTAACCACGCCCACCATTCAATAATTTGAGGATCAACTGCATCACCATTTTTCCATGTTAATGGTGGAATTAGATTTTTATCAAACCAGTCAAAATCAGCAGGTTTTTTACCTTTTAAGCCTTTTTGCGCATCGGTTAATAGTTTTTTAACGGTTAAATGTTGACTAATATCTTCGCCTAATTTTTCTAAAGCGACTAATAAAACAGCTTGTACAGTTTCGCGTTTTTCTTTTTTTAAGGCATTATTTAATGCTTTAATTGAAGATTTTTGTCCTAACTCTGCTAACCAATTAGCGGCGGCAATACGCACCTCTTGCTTTGCTGATGTTAAAGCTTGTTCAACTTGGCAATGAATATTAGTAATCACACTTAAAGCGTTTTGTGCGGCATAGCGTACTTGTTTACTTTCACCCAAAGCTAATTCAAATAGATAAGCAACATATTTAGTTGGAATATTTGGGAAAGTTTGTAATATTTTAATGGTACTTTCTACATCAACATTAAGATAAGACCAGGCTTCTTGTTTGGGAGCAAAACCTAAGGCCTCATCAAGCAAAAATTCGTTTTCAGCAAAAAATGGCCATAATTTGTGTGGTTCATTTTCATAGACATCGTGATAGGTATCTTTGGTTAAAAATGGTACAGCAACGACATAGGGCACATGCTGAGAATAATTGATTTTTACTAATACATCAGCGATTTGTCTAAGATCTAATTTTTTTATAAATTCATTTTTTTCATATAATCTTTCGAAATAATAAACGCCTTTTTCTTTATTAGTTAATTGAGTCGCTCGTAATAGATGAAAAAGCGTAAATTCAGGTAGATTCTGTAACCTTTTTTTGGCTAATAAAAATGTAATATCGATATTTTTATTGATTTTTTTGAGTAACGCCGAATATTCAATCTTACCATTTAAATAGTGATAGACATCATCTAAATCCTGTGAGGTAATCGTTTTTAACGTTTTATAGTATTTTCTTGCCCAATTGTATGGAAGGTTATATTTTTTGTTATCTTCAACTTCTTTTTGTGCCGCTTTTTCACTTTCTATTAAATGTTCTTCATAATTTTGCTGCAAAATATCACGAGCAATAATGGGTAAATCAACATCATCGATTGGCTCAAAATCAGGAATTATCAAAGTTGCTTGTTGTTCGGCTGTATTTGCACTTTCAAGTCGTGATAAAGCACTCTCGATCGCAGCAATGACCGTTTTGTTAGTTTCGTTAGTCAAGGCTTGTTGCAAAATTGTCGGATCAGAAGATATTCTAGCCTGTAATGCGGCAGCATGACTACGCTGCTTAACTGTGCCAGCAGTTAACAAACGTTGTAAATGGGGCTTTACTATTTCGACAGGGGAACTAAGTAACATTTCAGTTGCAAGCTGACTAATTTGTTTGGAGCTATTTAATGACTGCACAGCAATAAAATCAATCAGCGGCATTTTCAGTTCAGGATGTTTTCGAATATATTTTAATTGTTCGACTTGCCCTAATATCGCAATACCTTGATTCGGTAACTGTTTGAATAATTCAATATGCTCAATAATATAAGGCAACAGACCATTAATCATAAAGAAATAATGAAAACAGCTGCTATATGTAATATTTTGGCGGTCAAAAATAGCAAATAATAACTTTTTACCTAATCCTGATTCCTCAATCTCTAACAACTGATACAATTGGTTAATTGACCAATTTTTTCGTTCATCAATCCGCTCTTCATTGTTACAACAAATCGATAACGTAGTAATCAATCCATCATATAGCAGGTATAAAAACCAAGAGGGTAACTCTGGAGTAATAAGTTTAATAAAACGTAAATTACTACATAACGCCGTTAAAACTCGTGCAAAACGGATTATCTGTTCAAAAGTATAATCATCAGTCCAACGCTGATAAAAGGCCATTCTTGCTTTTTCGGATGAATTAAGTTTGTCATAAATATCTGTCCAATAAAAATCACAAGGTCTTCGAAGTAACTCATAAAGTTTATTAGCTGTGTTTGAAGACTGACTCAATTGATTTAAATCAACTAATACATTTATTTCATCACCCTGTAAGATATATTGAGTAATGCGCGCTGGCATGGTTTTATCCAGTTCTTTTACTGGGTCAAATATAGTGGTAATTAATTGTTGTGATGATAATTCATTTATTTTTTTCATATTCCTTTCTTCTCCCATTCTGGATCAAATCCGCTACATGCCTTAGCAACAGCCATATAATCAGCATAACCTTCAGCAAGTAACACACGCGGAACTTTGCTAAGTTCTATAGTATGATAGTGCCAATCCTGCTTTTGGCTGAAACTAACATGGTAAAGCACCACAGGAATGTTTTTTTCGGACACATAGCTGCCGCTAAACTCAATATTAATATAAAATTGATTATCGCTAAAGTATTTATAATAACTATAAAAGCATGCCCCATCTTCGATATTGTTTCGTTGGTAACCGACTTTGGTCAAAATACTACGTAGAGTAAAGCTATCAGTTAACCAACCTTTACGGTCATCAATTGTGTTATTTTTAATTGTATTCACATCACCGATAACAAAAGGTGTTACGATTAAATACACTAAAAGTGTTGCAATATATTATTTTAGCTCTAGGTTAGCTTTTTGTTTATTATTGTAAAATAAGCTTTCTTATACATCCTTGTAAAGCTTTAATAGCTATTGACATTGCTCCTTTAACCAGCTTATTTCTTGCGCCCAGATATCGGGATCAATGGTTTCTAAAATAAGGGGAATTTCATCAATTCTTGGATCTTGCATAATATATTTAAAAGCTGCTTCGCCAATATTGCCTTTGCCTAGGCTATGATGACGATCGACATGACTGGCAAATTCGCTTTTGGCATCGTTTAAATGCATGCCTCGCAAGTATTGAAAACCTACAATTTTTTCAAATTCGGCAAAGGTTTCTTGGCAGGCTTTTTCAGTACGCAAGTCATAGCCAGCAGCAAAGGCATGGCAAGTGTCAATACAAACGCCAACTCGGCTTTTGTCTTCAACTTGGTCAATGATCTGGGCAAGATGTTCAAATTTATAGCCTAAGTTAGAGCCTTGCCCCGCAGTATTTTCAATAACGGCAACCACATTTTGTGTTTTATCAAGTGTGATATTAATCGATTCGGCAATACGTGCTAAACATTCATCAACTGAAATCTGTTTTAAGTCACTACCAGGGTGAAAGTTAAGTAATGTCAGTCCTAGCTGTTCGCACCGTTGCATTTCATCTAAAAAGGCGGTACGTGATTTGTCGAGCTGTTCTCGATCTGGGTGACCTAAATTAATTAAATAACTATCGTGCGGTAAGATCTGTTTGCTAGTAAAGCCATATCTTTCGCAACGTTTTTTGAAGCTGTCAATGATTGTGGGTTCAAGCGGTTTGGCGTGCCATTGTCGTTGATTTTTGGTAAATAGCGCAAATGCGGTTGCGCCAATTTGATAAGCGTTAATTGGGGCATTGTCTACCCCACCTGCTGCACTTACATGTGCACCAATGTATTTCATGTTGTGTCCTAATAACGTTGTTGGTTGATAATTAGTTGGAACCGCTATTGCGTTGTAGCTGATCACGTAAATTAGGTGGTACGCCTTTAATCACTAGGGAGTCAGTTTGCGGATCCCACTTAATGCGTTCACCTAATAAATTCGAATCGAAGCTTAACGTTAATCCCCCACCACTGCCCGAGAATTTTTTAAGCTGACGCAGTGCACTGCGATCAACCGGAAACGTTTCTTCTAAATCATATTCACTGTTTTTAATAAATTCAATAAAGTTATTGTCAACACTGGCAGGTAGTTCGTTGGCTAGATTTTTCAGTTCAATTTCTTCGCCTGCTTGTAATTGGGCTTGGCAGTAGTTGTAAACGTTTTCGCGCGCACTGGTTTTGTCTTGCTTGTCAAATTGCATTTCTTGGCAGTAATCATCAACCGCTTTAACCAGTGTTTTGTTTTGCGCTTTCGCATCTAATCCTTCGCTAGCACCTAAATAGTCCATAAAAAAGTCAGATACTTTGCGCCCTACTCGTCCTTTTAAGAAAGTTAAATAACGTTTTGAGTCGGCTTGGGTTTCCCATTCGGTAATGTCGATGCGGGCAATAATATCGGCATGGGCAATGTCTAAATATTGTGTTTCACTGATATCTAAATCTTCATTAACTAACATACTTAAACAACTATTTAATACGGCAATAATCAAGTACTCAACCGCCAAATAACGGTACTGACAAAATACAACCGTTCCCCCTTCAGCAAAAGGGTATTTAGCCAATTCGTTGCGCAGTTGTTTGGTCGATTCTTGGCTAAAATGTAAAAAGTCTTGATTGCCAAGGCGCAGTTCTTTTAGTGATTGTTCAAATAAGCTATCGCTATTAAATAGTCCATAGGCTTTGCTTTTGTTGTTGTAGATGCGGTTGATATCTTCGATTAGATTAACAACCGCTTGCTCGTTGCCTAACATTGATTCGCGAAGTTGTAATTCGATTTCAGTGTCACTTTTTCTAATTAATTTATGCAGTATGATCTTTTCTATTTGTACGCTCATTGGTGAGGTTCCTATTGGATCGCAATAATCATTAAGGAGGTTATTCTATCAAAGCACCAAAAAAGTGCTATTAACAATTTGCCAGTCTGCTAAACTAACGCAGTAAAATTGCCTTAAATTTATACTGAAACGTATAGCTACCTGAAACTTTTTGACAAGATCTGCATACAGTACCGATAGAAAATTTGGATTATCGCTATAAACTATAATCATAAAAATTTAAAAATAAATAAAAGTAGCAAACCCGTTTATTATTTTAGCTATATTTTCAACAGACAAAGACAAGTATATTATAGCAAGTTTAAATAATGACTATCTTTTATACTGAAACGTATAGTTACCTGAAACTTTTTGACAAGATTTAATATCTCGCAGTGACAATAGACAGATTTGGGTAACCGCTATAAGTAACCATTATTTAAAATTAAGAAATAAGTAAAAATCGCAAACTGCGTTTATTATTTTGATAATATACCAAACAGCAGACATGAGCATATCATGGCTAATTTGAATAGTGATTATGCTCTTTTTATACTAAAACGTATAGTTACCTGAAACTTCTTTACAATATTTAACAGCGGAAAAATAAAAGCAATGGCTCACTCTCTTGATGTTTATAATGATTTTAAAAATAAAAAAATCAGTTCACTATTTTGGCAATATGCACTGCCTGCGGTAATTGGCACAATTGTAAATACGCTGTATAACATTATTGACGGTATTTTTATTGGTCATTGGATTGGTCGTGAAGCATTGAGTGGTGCAGGCATTATTTTGCCTGTTATGAACCTAACTGCAGGCATTGGTATGCTGGTAGGTATCGGCTCGGCGAGCCGGATTTCGATTTTTTTAGGTCGTGGCGAAAACGACAAAGCCGAAAAGGTCGCTGGCACATCGTTTATGTTAACGGCCATTTTAAGTGGCTTAACTTTGGCGTTATTGCTCTATTTTGTCGATCCCGTTTTACATTTTGTCGGATCGAGCGCGACTAATCATGTATATGCTCGAGAATTTTTAGAAGTTTATTTACCGGGTAGTATTTTTATTACGTTAACGTTTAATTATAACAATATGATGCGCGCCAGTGGTTATCCATTTAAAGCAATGGTTACCATGTTTATTAGTGTAATTGCCAATATTATTTTAGCACCGATTTTTATTATTGGTTTAGGCTGGGGCATGCGTGGAGCAGCTTTTGCAACCACGTTATCCATGTTTATTAGCTTCTTATTTGTTATGCAACACTTTATCAGCAAAAACAGTAATATTAAGCTATATCGACGCAATTTCACCCTTAACTTGACCTATATTAAATCGATTATATCAATCGGTATGTCGCCATTTGCCATGCAGGTTGCAGCCTCTATAGTGGTGGTTTTTATCAACTGGCAATTAGTACATTATGCACCACTGTCTAACGTGTCAAGTGATGATGCTATTGCGGGCTACTCTAATGCCAACCGATTGATCACATTAGTGATTATGATTGTTATTGGGATTAATCAAGGTATGCAACCCATTATTGGTTATAATTACGGAGCAAAAAACTATTCGCGTGTCAAAACTACCTTTTTCTATGCCGTCAAAGTAGCGACCGTAATTACCAGTATTGGCTTTATTCTTGGATTTTTTATTCCGGATATTTTAGTTCGTGCATTTAGTGCTGACGAGGATTTAATCTCAATATCAGCCATTGCACTACGCTATACCACACTTTCTTTTGCTTTTATTGGTTTCCAAATGGTGACCACAAGCTTTTTCCAATGCATTGGTATGGCAAAAGTATCGATTTTACTTAGCCTTTCTAGACAGATCCTTATTTTATTGCCAACACTCTATATTTTGCCATTATTCTTTGGGCTTGATGGCGTTTGGGCTTCATCACCAATCGCGGATTTATTATCTGCGGGTATCGCGTTGACTGTACTTATTTGGTATTTTAAATCAATCAAAACAAGAACCCACACAGCAGCTAATTAGAGTTATTTTATATAACATTGAAAAAAGGGGGATGTAGTTCATTTCCCCCTTTGCGTTTAATCGAGTTTTATTGATATTGTAGGTTAAAAGTTTACCCTTTAGTTACAAAGTGGATGATTAACTCCATTTTTACAAGCTTTTTCAATCCATTCCATGGCTTTTTTATGATCTTTTTTTACAACTTGACCATTTTCATACATGACACCCAAATTAAATTGTGCTTGTGGCACACCTTGTATAGCGGCTTTTTCGAGCCATTCTTTTGCTGTAACTATATCTTTTTTTACACCCTCACCTTGTAAATACATAATAGCTAAATTATATTGCGCATTGGCAAGACCTTGTTTCGCAGATTTTTCAAATAGTTCTCTGGCTTTAGACGCATCTTTTTCGACTCCTCGCCCTTCACTGTATAAGATACCTAAATTATATTGAGCATGATCATCATCTTGAGCGGCTGCCTTTTCGTACCACTCTTTCGCTTTTACATAATCTTGCTCAACACCAGTACCATAATCGTAATAAACACCTAAATTAGATTGAGCACTCGCATAACCTTGAGCAGCTGATTTTTCATACCATTCCCTTGCTTTAGCATAGTCTTGTTCGACTCCTTCGCCACGATCATATCGAACACCCAAATCATACTGCGCTTTTGCATCATTTTTTTCGGTTGCCATTTTCATCACTTCATCAAATGGCAAGTCTTTTAGCGAAGTTTTATCGGTATCAGCATTAGCAAAGCCAGCTAAAAGTAGAAATAGTAAGCCTGTAGTTAATAGCTTTTTCATTGTTCTTTCCTCTTATTATCATATCTATTATATTGTTGGTGTTGATGTTTTAATTTATCAAAATAATTGTAATTTAACAAATATCAATAATATATATTTTTATTGATGCGTAAAACAAAATTAAGACTTCATAAGCTTCATTGCATTTAACCTGATTTTATTGGGCTTACTAATTAGGGTGGATTTAGTTTTTACTCGCCAATTATTTCCTCACTTTGGCAAGCTTTTTCAAACCATTTTCTTGCTTTAAACACACCTACATCATAATAATAGCGAATGCCCAAATCGTAGTGGCTTTTGCATCATTTGCGTCAGTAGCCAATTTAATGACATCATCAATCGGTAAGTTTTTGAGTGAGGTATTATTGGTTTGTTTTTTTAGTTTAATTTTTATCAATACCCGTTCAATTTAAAAATAAGTAGAGAATATTTTTTAACGATGAGTAATAAAAAATGAGAAGTGTAATGCCTAGCTTGCTATCCTTGTTTTTTGATAACTTACTTGTTTATATCAATCGTTATTAAAGCAAGACAAATAAGAATAAATAAAATACCGATACACCCCATTAAAGGCAATGTTTCGCCTACTACCAAAATTGCTAAAACTGCCGCTATTACAGGCTCAAGCAGAGTGATAGTTGTTGCGGTACTAGCGGATATTTTTGATAAGCCAAATCCATAACAAAGGTATCCTACAAACATAGGAACTAATGCCATATATATACAAACTGAAATATTCGTTAATGAATCAAATACACCAAAACCAGTGAGCACCATGATGGGTATTAATAATACGCCACCACATCCAAAGGTTGACCCCATGGCGGAAGTGGTTGATATTGTCTTTAACATTAATTGACGCGCTGACCATGAATATAAAGCATAGGTAAATCCAGCTATTAAACCAAGCAAAATACCAAGAATAATATGATTATTTTCAATAGTTATTGAATGATTTTCTGAAAAAGACAATAGTATCATTCCCAAAATGCCAAACATTGCGCCAATCAACCATCGCTTAGTTAAGTGAAAGTCACCTTTCACATATTCAATTATAGCCGAAAGAATCGGCGCCGAGCCAATAGAGACAACCGTACCAATTGTCACACCCGATAATCGCATTGAAGAATAAAAAGCTAAGGGATAAATCATTACGGCAACGGCTCCAACAATAAGAAAATAGATATGTTGAATTAACAAGTCACGCTCTTTGATAATTTGTGGGATAGCTAACACACACTGCAAAATCCCACCAATTCCCATTGCAACTGCACCAATAAACAAAGAAGAAAGTGAAGGGGCAAACGTGGCTACAGTGCCAGTTGTCCCCCACAAAATAGAAGCTAATACAATAGCTAAACTACCAAGATATCTACTCATTAATCAAGCCATTATTCAATATTTTGTACTTGCTCTCTAATCTGTTCAATAAGTACTTTAAGTTCGATTGCACTCGCTGTTACATCCGAATTAATTGATTTAGAAGCGATAGTATTCGATTCTCGATTAAACTCTTGCATCATAAAATCCAACCTGCGACCTATTGCTTCGTTTTTCTTTAAGATTGAGTAAGTTTCTTTAACATGTGTCATCAGGCGATCAAGCTCCTCGGCAACATCAATTCGCTGTGCAACCATTACTATCTCTTGTTCTAGGCGGGAATGATCAAGCTCAATATTAGCTTCAGCCAATTTGCTATTTAAGCGTTCTTTTTGCCATTCCAGTATTTGAGGCATCCAGTTGCGAATCTTATCGACTTCGACGGTAATCGCTTCTAAACGTTTAACAATTAAATCGCTAAGTGCTTTACCCTCACGCTCACGAACGGCTATAAACTCATCGATAGCGAAGTCAAGCAGGGTTAGGATTTCTTGTGATATGCTGTCAAGATTTTGTTCTTTAGCTGATAATACGCCCGGCCAACGCAGTACATCAATAGGGTTGATTTGACCTGATTGATGCGTTGTTTGAATCCAGTTAGCAGCATTTAAAATTTGCTGGGCAAGCTCTTTATTTAACGACAATTCTTGATTCTGCGCTGCAGGATCTAACTCGAAGCGTAAATTACATTCAATTTTACCGCGAGTTAAACGTTTACGCAGTCGTTCACGTATCATTGGTTCAAGTGAGCGAAACTGCTCTGGCAGGCGAATATAGGTTTCTAGATAGCGTTGGTTAACTGAACGAAGTTCCCACGAGGCAGTTCCCCACGGTTGATTTAACTCTTTTCGTGAATAGGCAGTCATGCTGGAAATCATAATAGCATCCTAAATTTGTAAAAAACTTACTGGGCATTGTATCACATATTCTGTATAATACGCTCTTAGCTTAGGCTAAACATCAACCTTATCTTGTTGATGTCCTCCTAAATAATTATTTCAAAAAGATATTTTTAATTGTAACAGCTGGAGAATTGCATGCGCCCGTCTGGTCGATCTGCGGAACAAGTCCGCCCAATCAAAATAACCCGTCATTATACTAAGCATGCAGAAGGTTCTGTATTAGTTGAGTTTGGTGAAACTAAAGTACTGTGTAATGCCACCATTGATGAAAGTGTACCACGTTTTTTAAAAGGTCAAAATCAAGGTTGGGTAACAGCTGAATATGGCATGCTACCACGTGCAACTCATTCACGAACCCAGCGCGAAGCGGCTAAAGGCAAACAAACTGGCCGCACCATGGAAATTCAACGCCTGATTGCCCGTTCACTACGCGCTATGATTGACCTTAAATTATTAGGCGAATACACCATTACGTTAGATTGCGATGTCATTCAAGCCGATGGTGGCACTCGAACGGCATCAATTACTGGTGCTTGTGTGGCGCTTAATGATGCAATCAACAAAATGGTTGCAGAGGGTAAAATAAAGCAAAATCCAATTAAATCATTGGTTGCTGCTGTTTCTGTCGGCATTGTCGATGGTCAAGCGGTCTGTGATTTAGAATACATAGAAGATTCAAACGCACAAACCGATATGAATGTTGTGATGACTGACGATGGACGTATGATTGAAGTACAAGGTACTGCCGAAGGCGAACCATTTAGTCATGACGAATTATTACAACTGTTAGCGCTAGCAAAAAATGGCATCGCAACAATTATTGATGCGCAAAAACAAGCCTTAAAAGATTAATTGGAGAAAATCGATGAAATCATATAAAAGTGAATTTATTGAATTTGCTTTAAATAGGCAAGCATTAAAATTTGGTGAATTCACCTTAAAATCAGGACGCAAAAGCCCCTATTTTTTTAATGCGGGATTGTTTAATACCGGTAAAGATCTGGCTTTATTAGGTCGTTTTTACGCAGCTGCACTCATGGATGCCAACTTAGAATACGATGTTATTTTTGGTCCAGCTTATAAAGGTATACCTATTGTTTCATCAACCGTTGTTGCACTTTCTGAACATCATAATATCGATGTGCCTTATTGCTTTAACCGCAAAGAAGCCAAAGACCATGGTGAAGGGGGCAACTTAGTAGGTAGTTCGATCTATCAGCAACGCGTTATGCTAGTTGATGATGTTATTACTGCTGGTACCGCAATTCGTGAATCGATGAGAATATTAGAAGATAATCAATCAAAACTCGCTGGTGTGCTCATCTGCCTAGACCGTCAAGAAAAAGGTCGTGGTGAACTTTCTGCAATTCAAGAAATTAAACAAACCTATCATTGTGATGTTATTTCAATTATCACGCTTGATGATTTGATCCAATACCTATACAAAGATCCTGCTCGAAAAGATCAAGTAGTACAAGTTGAGGCTTATCGGGCTGAATATGGGATAAAATAAGCTATTAGTATTTGAATATACAATGGCTAATATATAATTATTAAAAAACCTCGAATAATATCGAGGTTTATTTTTTTTAGCAAAAAATAAGCTTTTTATTGAACTTCTTTACAACAAACTAAAAAAATCCAAATAACTGCATTGCTATTTTCTTTATATTTCAGGCTATGATCTGTACTTAAAAAGCTTCTACAAAGATGAATATAAAAAAGTGCTATTTTGTCAAAAATGATTTTTATTTAATTTTAAATAAAAAATAGCTGTGATATAACCGTACTGTTGTATTAACTCTCATAATTAGGAGCGAACCATGTCATACCATACAAGTAATGAAGAACACGCTATAGAGATCGTTAATATTGCTTCCTTAGAAGCATTAGTTAAAGCAAGAATGGAGGCTGGGGCGTTTGGTTATATCCGTGGTGGTGCCGAAGATGAATGGACAATGCGAGAAAATACCTTATCGTTTAATCGAAAAAAAATCGTTCCTCGAGTATTACAAGGTATTGATCACGCAGATTTATCAACAAAATTGTGGGATATCTCATTAAAAACACCCATTATTCAAGCACCGTCAGCAGCCCAAGGATTGGCTCATGAACAAGGCGAAAAGGACACCGCTAAAGGCGTCGCTGCAGCAGGTTCTATTTTCTGTATTAGTACTTATGCCAATACATCTATTGAAGATGCCGCAAATGCCGCGCCCAATGTACCGTATTTTTTTCAACTCTATATGAGTAAAGATGATAATTTTAATCGTTTTATTATCGATAAAGCCGTTAAAGCAGGCGCAAAAGCAATCATTTTAACAGTCGATTCAACGTTAGGTGGTTATCGCGAAGAAGATATCGTTAATAACTTTCAATTTCCACTCCCTATGAAAAATCTCAGTGCTTACAGTCAATCAAACGGCAATGGCGATGGTTCAGGTAAAGGCATTAGCGAAATTTATGCTGCTGCCAAACAAGGTATCGTTCCTTCTGATATTCAAAAAATTAAAGCCATGGCAAATTTACCTGTTATTGTAAAAGGAATTCAATCACCTGAAGATGCATCAATTGCAATATCTGCCGGCGCTGATGCGATTTGGATATCAAATCATGGCGGGCGACAATTAGATGGCGCTCCCGCTTCATTTGAGGTATTGCCTAGTATTGCAACAACTGTTGCCAAACGTGTTCCAATCATTTTTGACAGCGGTGTACGACGTGGTGAACATGTATTTAAAGCATTGGCAAGTGGCGCAGATCTTGTTGCTATTGGATGCCCTATTCTTTATGGTCTAAATTTAGGTGGCGCAGAGGGGTAAAATCAGTCTTTGATCATCTTAACAAAGAGCTGTCTATCACCATGCAATTAGCTGGCACAAAAACAATTGAAGATATTAAAAATACCCTATTAATTTAATGGTAGAAATTACTTGCTTCGGTTACAGTAGTTAAAAAAACGACTGTAATGAATATATATAAAACAAAACTAACGCCATATCATCAACAAGTGCTATGGCGATAATACCCTAGAAAAATAACCGTCATTGATTTGGCTAAACGTATTATGGTCAGTCATCCAACCATTGATAATACCCAAAAACCTAATTAAATATTAACTAACATGATGCCCATTGCATATACAACACAAAAACAAACCGCTTAATTTTTTACTAAGTTGTATGCCCATTATGAAGTAGTTACACAACTGTCACGTTTTAGGCTATATTTTTGTAAAAAATATTCAGGATTCTATACCGTTTCGTGATGAGTTAAAACTTAGAGTATCTTATTTGTTATAAAGTATTTTTCAGCAAAACGCCTTATTGTTATTAGGGGATTATTTTAATCATAAGGTGTAAACAATATAAATAATGCTTACAACTAAACCACAATATTAAATTAAATATTGCAAACCACAAAAAAAAAGTGTAATTTTTGTACTTAATTTAGTTAAAACTATTGATAATTGTAATAAACATTAAAAATATTTTCACACTACAACATTGAATAAATTCGAGCAACAAGTAAATGTAAGGATAATAGAGTTGTTGGCATGTCAATTCCCTCCATTATGTAGCATCATATTCATTAATTTGAATTCTTTTATACATAAATCTTATTGTTTTATCCTATGGTTAGGTTTATTAATTAATAAATATTACCTTTACATTAATACCATGCTCATCACTTCCAATGTTAATCACAATCTTATTAACTATACCTTAAATCCAATAAGTATTCATAAACTAAATTGGCTAAATAACTCATATTAATCTGAGTTAAAAAAGGGGCATAAAGGAGAAAACATGGGAAATCTGGAAAGCTTATTTAATTTAATATTAGCAGCAAAAATCAAACAAAACGATTCAGGCAAACGATGCCCACAATGTCAAGAAAAGGAAGGCGACTTAATTGTACTGCCAACTCGCTTGTCAATTTCTGGCCTCATGGGTAAAAACACAACACTTAAAAATAATCTTAAGGCAGACGTTGAACTGCCGCCTTTACCTAATTTTGCTCAAAAAATGGTATCGAATTTGCCATTGGAACACTCAAAATATTGCATACAAATGTTAAGACAAGGCTATTTATATGTCCTTGTCGATCACAAAAATGGCGAAAAAAAATGGCGTGCTTTTACTTCAAGCCCGTCAGGTTGCTTAATTGAATATAGCAATATGGACTCCATACCAAATACTCCAACAACCTATAGCTGTAACATTGCCACCGACGGAGCCGATGCCTCTTACATCAGTTTCAAAAACAGTAAAGAAATCTTTAAAATTCATTTTTTATTCAGTCCTAACAAAATAACCAATGAAAGGTTAGAGTTTTATCTAACCACGCCTGAATTTGAACTACAAGGCGTAACGCCAGATCAAATTCGTAGTGGTCAAAAATCCATAAAAGACGACGACCTACTATCCAATATTTTAGAGTTTTCAACTGCGATGAAAATAGCCGAACAAGAATCATTTTTACAGAGCAAAAGTCCCTATGATTTTAAAACAGGCGAACGAGACTACGCACGCCAGCAATTACAAGTAATACAATATATTTACGAACAACGCGCTTTTTTTGGTGATAAAAATATCATGCAATACTATTTTCGATATTTATCGCTTTATAAAAAATTAAAAGCACGTCAAGGTGCTGCAATTGTGGTGCCCGATGCTATTGGCATCACCCAAAGTTTAAATAGTCGACGTCATCAAGCCCTTGAAAAAGTAATGAAACCATGGATGGAAGGCAAAGATAATGAAGGCATATCCAACGAACACCGTTTAATCATTTTAAGACAACTATTAGGGTTTAAAGAATCGTTTCATCAGCACCGAATCAAGCAGATAATCAAACAAAATAAAAACTGGGAAAAGTTTTCAAGCTGGGGCAATGACAAAATCACTATCCCTTCTATTGGTGATATGGCAAATAATAAAAGAAGAGAAATCTTCCAAAAAGCCGAAGAAGGATTACTAGAGCAACAAACTAAAGAACTATCTCAAGAAGAGTTTAAAAAATTTTATTGGAATCGTCTATCTCAAGAAAAAATGGACAAATTTGAAAAAGAATTTAATGAGCTCAGTCAAAATGCAGAAGAACTGGCAGAAAAGCGTGCTGATGATTACATAAAATGGTTAAAATCGAGCCAGCTAATTTCTGCATTAGATTTATATGATGACACCCGTCCCATAGATGGCATTATGTTTCAATTACAAATGAGCGTTTGCCTGTGTGGAGTGAGCAGTTCAAAAAAAATTAGGCCAATTCTTGATGAATGGTGGCTTGAGCCTCAAATAACCCAAACCAATTTATGCATGCGCACCTATCTTCATAATAATAAAAATTTGATTAATGATATTAACGAATATCTCGATATCCAACAAAACATCGCGATCAACGAATCGAGTGATGATAATGGACAAATGCCTGATGTAGATAAAGCTATTAGCTTATTAAATAAATTGACCGATCATGTTAATCAAACCGATCGAGTGGTAGAAGTGATGGCAGAACGTGGCTTTCCAATAGCATTGTTATCAGTTACTTTTGCTGATTTAGTCAGAAGCTTTTTAAGAGTAACCACTCAAAAATTTAACCAAACCATTCAAAACCGTTTAGGTAATTTAATTTTTGCAGGTATTAAAACAAAAGCGCTTGAAATGTATGAATCGGGCTACAGCATTAATGGACATACATTTAAAGCCACACCCAAACGAGGCGCTCCACAAATAACACGTGTTGCTCGTAACAATTTTACCAATGCCGATTTAGTTAATACTAAAATTGCCATGATGATATTTGCATTTAGTGGCTACGAATCCGCTAAAAAATTAATCAATGGTCAATGGAACAACCCACGTGAATTTGCCGAATTAACCGCATCACTGCTGGGAAGCACAGCCGCAGGCGTACAAATATTCACCAGCGCCGTGCAATGCTGTATCGAAAACAACCCGAATTCAAGAACCGCAACGGTCACCTATAATGCCTTTGGTCGCTTCTTTTTATGGTCGGCGAGTTTATCATTAATTGCGGGTGGGATATCGGGGGTATTGGATTTTACAGATGCTAATAAAGCTAATAAAGAAAAAAATAAAGTTATAGCTTTTGCTTATTTTGCTAGAGGTCTTGCAACAATAGTGCTAAGCATTTCCCAATTTGTGGTCGTTTTAGGCACGCTAGTGCCATGGTTAGAGAATATTGTCACTAAAAGTATAGAGCGCACCATTTGGGTAAAATTAGCTGAAGCGGGGTTAACCATTGGTCAATTTTCTATTCGTGCTCAAGTCGCAGCTTTGTTTGCTATAGTTAATTATATTTCCTCTTTTATTATTGTTGTCAGCAGTTTATATATGATTATTGTTGATGATAATGCCATGCAAAAATGGTTTGACCGCTGCTGTTTTAGTAATAAACCTGATCGCAAAAAATTTGCTGACTTAGGCGAAGAACTGACCGAGTGGCATCAAGCACTACAGGAGACCTTTTAATATGTACGTTGGTGAATTTTTATTATGGTTTGGTAGCGCTATGAAAACCGAAACTCGCAAAAAATTAAAAATGGGTTATACCAGTGGTGATATGACGCTAAAAGAGGTTCAAAAAGATTACACGCAAGAATCCGTCAGTAATAACCCTCGCCCTATTGGCCCTTACTATGCTTATAACGATCGCTATTTAGAGATCCGTGGTGGCATGTTTGAAAATTTTAGGGGTATTCTGACTTGGATTAGTTTACTTATATTTATGATTCCTTATGTTAGCTGGAATTTAGGATTTGAAATAGCTTTAAATATATATAATCATGAAGATGACGGTATTATATCTGGGATATTTTTTATAATAACATACTTAATTATTACTGTAATTTTATCTTATTTATTGATTCGTTATTTTCGCTATATTTATCGCTTTGAACTGTTTACCATCCGCCATATTCGGGTACGGTTTAATCGAATCACAAGGCAAGTGTATATTCAACGCCCAAAATATTGTGGTGGCACAGTGGTATTTAAGTGGGAACATATTATGCCCGCTAACTTTGGCGAAACCGGCTCAGACATGGGCGGCACCAATATGGTTAACTTAATGACCTTTCACCCCTATAAAACCGGCTTCCCTGTTGCCCAATCGGTCGGCATTGGCAAAAATACCTATAACCCTCAAGACTATAAAGATGAATGGGAATTTATTCGCCGTTATATGGAGCACGGCCCCGAAAACTTGCCAAAACCACGCCTAAGCACCCATTTACCCATGCCTTTTCATGGCTTTGAGGGGCATATAAAGCCCATGATTCATGCAGCTAAAAATGCCCCAACGGCATGGGTGTATTTACTGCTTATTCCTGTATTTTTAATTTTATTACCGTTTTACACTATCGGCTACTTTATTTCGGAATGCCTATGCTGGCAACCTCGCTGGCCAAAAGTAATACGCCAAGCCGGCAAAGTGGGCAAACCGATCCCTAAAGAAACCACCTTATCGGACTATCCCCCTAAGGTACAACAAGCTATATTAGATAGCCGCTTGGAATGGGGTGTGCGTGACGAAAAAACAGGAAAGCTAGTTGATTATGGTAATTCTTAATATAAAAACACTTTTTAAAATAATAACAACAGGATGTAAAATCGATGTACGTTGGTGAATTTTTATTGTGGTTTGGTAGCGCTATGAAAGCCGAAACTCGCAAAAAAATGAAAATGGGTTATACCAATGGTGATATGACGCTAAAAGAGGTTCAAAAAGATTACACGCAAGAATCCGTCAGTAATCACCCTCGCTCTATTGGGCCTTACTATGCTTATAACGATCGCTATTTAGAGATCCGTGGTGGCATGTTTGAAAATTTTCGGGGTATTCTGACTTGGATTAGTTTACTTATATTTTTGATTCCTTGTTTCAGTGGATACTTGGGACTAAATACTTTACTGAAATTGTATAATCATGAGCGTAATAATATCATATCAGGTATATTTTCAATTACATTTCACTCAATTGTAGTTATTTTATTAACCTATTTATGTATCCGTTATTTCCGCTATATTTATCGCTTTGAACTATTTACCATCCGCCATATTCGGGTACGATTTAATCGAATCACAAGGCAAGTGTATATTCAACGCCCAAAATATTGTGGTGGCACAGTGGTATTTAAGTGGGAACATATTATGCCCGCTAACTTTGGCGAAACCGGCTCAGATATGGGGGGCACCAATATGGTTAACCTAATGACCTTTCATCCTTATAAAACCGGCTTCCCTGTTGCTCAATCAGTCGGCATTGGCAAAAACACCTATAACCCTCAAGACTATAAAGACGAATGGGAATTTATTCGCCGGTATATGGAGCACGGACCCGAAAACTTGCCAAAACCACGCCTAAGCACCCATTTACCCATGCCTTTTCATGGCTTTGAGGGGCATATAAAGCCCATGATTCATGCAGCTAAAAATGCACCAACGGCATGGGTGTATTTACTGCTTATTCCTGTATTTTTAATTTTATTACCGTTTTACACTATCGGCTACTTTATTTCGGAATGCCTATGCTGGCAACCTCGCTGGCCAAAAGTTATACGCCAAGCTGGTCAAGTGGGCAAACCCACACCAAAAGAAACCACCTTATCGGACTATCCCCTTAAGGTACAACAAGCTATATTAGATAGCCGCTTGGAATGGGGTGTGCGTGACGAAAAAACAGGAAAGCTAGTTGATTATGGTAATTCTTAATATAAAAAACATTTTTTAAAACAATAACAACAGGATTTAAAATCGATGTACGTTGGTGAATTTTTATTATGGTTTGGTAGCGCCATGAAAGCCGAAACTCGTAAAAAATTAAAAATGGATTATACCAGTGGTGATATGACGCTAAAAGAGGTTCAAAAAGATTACACGCAAGAATCCGTCAGTAATCACCCTCGCCCTATTGGACCTTACTATGCTTATAACGATCGCTATTTAGAGATCCGTGGCGGTATGTTTGAAAATTTTCGGGGGATTTTGACACGGTTTTGTTTTAAATGAGCCACTTTGGCTTGCTTGCATTATCCAACGGTCCAATGCCGATGATGTCAAATCCTATTGTGCAACGATTTCACTACGTGATTTACCGTGTTGATAAAGGCTGACCATTTGGTGTTTAAAATCATCATTGAATGTTCGTCTTTTTCGTTTAATCTTATTCATATTAGATCCTTTTTTAGTTGTGATAAGTTTACCTTACCCCTTAAAAAAGTTGAATGAATTAATGTAGCCGATCCACCAGCATTACAACATGAAAAAGAAACAAAAAATATAGCCAAACTAATCCAAGTAATAATCCCCCGAAAATTTTCAAACATCCCCCCTCGTATCTCTAAATAGCGATCGTTATAAGCATAATAAGCTCCAATCGGGCGTGGGTTATTACTGACTGACTCTTTGGTATAATCTTTGGCGACTTCGCTTAACTTCATATCACCACTAAAATAGCCCATTTTCAATTTTTTACGCGTTGCGGTTTTAATTGCACTACTTAACCAAAATAAATATTCACCAATATACATTAAAATGTCCCCTGAACTGCTTGATAAAACTCACTTAGCTCCTCGGTTAAGTCATCAAATTGATCACGTTTGGGATCTTTACTCAAGCAGCTTTGATCTAACCTTACTAATTAATCCCCTGAGTTCTCTTTTATAGGCTTTTCAGCTTGTTTTGCTATTTTTGTTTTTCTTTTTCGGCTGGCTTTTTTCTTGGGTCTTTTAAATTGACCATAGTCAATAAGTTCGCCTGTTTCGTCATCAATCACGCCCCACTCTTGGCTACTATCTAAAATCGCCTTTTGTACCTCGGGTGGGTAATCTGATAGGGTGGTTTCTTTTGGTAGCGGTTTACCGGGTTGCCCTGCTTGCCTAATCACTTTGGACCAACGTGGTTGCCAGCATAGGCATTCCGAAATAAAGTAACCCACCGTATAAAATGGCAATAAGATTAAAAAGACAGGAATTAACATTAAAAGTATGATCACACTGGGGTTATTTTTCGCTAGATGGATCATAGGGCGAATATGCCCTTCAATACCATGAAAGGGCATGGGTAAATGGGTGCTTAGGCGTGGTTTGGGCAGATTTTGGGGACCGTCTTCCATATAACGTCGGATAAATTCCCACTCATCTTTATAATCTTGGGGATCATAAGTGTTTTTACCGACGCCCACGGACTGTGCAACTGGAAAGCCAGTTTTATAAGGGTGAAAGGAGAACACATTAACTAAGTTGGTACCGCCCATATCCGAGCCTGTCTCGCCAAAATTAGAGGGCATAATATGTTCCCATTTAAACACTGCAGTACCGCCACAATATTTAGGGCGTTGTACATACACTTGCCGTGTTACCCGATTAAACCGTACCCGAATATGGCGAAGCGTGAATAATTCCAAGCGACAGACATAACGGAAGTAGCGGATGCATAAATACAATGAAACTAAAAATATAGTTGAATAAAATATTATTGCAAATATACTCACAGCAAAATTATGATATTCGTGATGATATAATTCAAGTATAGTGTTTAATCCTAGATCTCCACTAGAATAAGGAATAAAAAATATAGCAAAACTAATCCAAGTAATAATCCCCCGAAAATTTTCAAACATCCCCCCTCGTATCTCTAAATAGCGATCATTATAGGCATAATAAGGTCCTATCGGGCGTGGATTATGACTGACCGACTCTTTAGTATAATCTTTGGCGACTTCGCTTAACTTCATATCGCCACTAAAATAGCCCATTTTCAATTTTTTACGAGTTGCGGTTTTAATTGCACTACTGAACCAAAATAAATATTCACCAATATACATTAAAATGTCCCCTGAACTGCTTGATAAAACTCACTTAACTCCTCGGTTAAGTCATCAAATTGATCACGTTTGGGATCTTTACTAAAGCAGCAACGATCTAACCATTTTTGTAATGCATTATCGTCAAAGATGATAATTACGATAGTGGCTAACACAGTAAAAAAAGTTATAAAAAAATTAATACGAGCAAGAAGAATAGCGACCGATTTTATTGTTACTGCTTGCCCTAATAATAGGCCAACTGCTGCCACTCTGACCAACAAGGTTCGTTCAATACTTTGAGTTACAATCCTTTTTAGCCATGGGACTAAAGAACCTAATGCCACAAGGAATTGTGATATACTGAGCGCGAGGGTTGCCATTGCTCTAGCATAATAAGCTATTTCTATTATTTTATTTCGTTTACTTGCTTTTTTACCATCTATAAAATCAAAGTATACGGACATTCCTCCTGCCATTGCCGATAAGGTCGCACCCCATAAAAATATTCGGCCAAAGGCATTACGCGTTGTAATTGTGGTCATCGATTTTGGATCTCTACCGATACAACATTCAACAACACTAGTCCCTATTTGGAATATTGCAGCTATGGTTGTCATCCCTGATGCAACAAGTTCGGCTCGTTCTCGCCAATTTGTCCATTTGCCTTGTGTAATTTTTCGGATTGTGTCATAAGCGCTAAACCCGAAAACGATCATGGCAATTCGGGTATTAACCAGATCGGCATTTTGAAAATGCTCCCTCGCTCTACGGGTTATTTGTCCAGCGCCTTTTGCTGGGTCAGCGGTAAAACTTTTTCCACAAATATTAATGCGTAAACCATACAGCTTTCGCGCCTCTTTATTAATTCTAGACAAAATCATATTGCCAAAAAAGTTAAGAACTCGCTGTTCAGCCTGTGTTGAAGTTACCTTTAAAAAATGTCGTACTAAATCAGCAAATGAGATTGATAATAATGCAATAGGCAAGCCACGTGCCGCCAAGTCATCAATTATGGGACCCGTTTGATTAATATGGTCTGTGATTTTATTAAGTAAATCAACAGCGGTATCAATTGTTGATAGATGGTCAGTATTTGTAATAGGGCCATCGCTGATGATGATTTTTTTTTGCAAATCCAGATACTCATTAATTGTATCGATTATGCTTGTAATATTAAAACTATATGCACGCCAACATAAATTTTCACGGGTAATTTTGGAGGCACTCCACCACTTATCAAATTGTTTTCTTACAGAAGGCGAGCCGCTTGCACCACAGATACATGCACTGACTTGCAGAGTAAACTGAATGCCATCGAGTTTTTCGTTAGAGTCATAAAAATCTAGCGCTAGCAGCAGGTGTGCAGACTTTAACCACTTTATATAATCTTGGCTATGATTTTCTGCCTTTTGTTCGGCAAATTGACTTTTTTCATCAAATTTTTTTTGAAAGGTATCGAGCTTTTCTTGTGATAATCGGTTCCAATATTTTTCTTTAAATTCTTCTTCCGAGGCTTCTTGGGTATAGATATTATCAATGTTTTTCTTATACCGTTCTTGATCTTCATCAATATATCTATTCAAAATTTCTTTCATCTCATCGGATAGCTCTGGATCTGAGCCATATATTCTCAAGTAGTCATAATGTCGATTTTGCTTGTTTATCATTTGTTTAATGCGCATTTGACGGAATGAGTCTTTAAGCCCATAGAGCTGTCTAGAAATTAGTAAGCGGTGTTCGTTAGAAATGCCTTCATTATCTTTAGTTTCCATCCAAGGTTTCATATTTTGTTGTAATGCTTGATTGCGCCGATTATTTAAACTTTGAGTGATGCCGATAGCATCGTTGACAACAATGGCTGCACCTTGACGTTTTTTCAGCTTTTTGTATATCGACAAATAACGATAAAAATTCTTACCTATGGATGCATCATTAAAATTTGTACGCTTGGAGTAGACAAATTCTACGTTCTGTTTTTTTTGATATGCTTGACATCGCTCAGCTGATTGATTACCCCAAAAAGGCGTGTTATTTAAAAATTCCTCTTGGGTTGCTAGCTTTTCTGCTGTCGAAAATTCTAAAATATTGGGTGAAAATTCATCTGGTAATATTGATTTAACTCCATTGCGAATTTCATCGGGTGTTATGCCGTCAAGTAAATAGAGATCCTGATCTTCATATTTCGCTAATAGCTTTGCACTGATTTTATTAGGTGCAAATATAAAATAGATCTTAATGATATTTTCACTTTCTTTAAAACTAATATACGATGCATCGGCTCCATCAAATGCAATATTGCAGGTATAAGTAGGGGGAATATTACTTACGTTTTCAACATTTTTATGTTCAATCAAACACCCCTCTGGGCTAGAGGTAAATACACGCCATTTTTTGCCCGTGTTACGATGTTCTAAAACGTATAAATAACCTTGTCTAAGCATTTGTAAACAATACTTAGAATGTGTTAATGGTATATCTTTAACTTTTTTTTGCACAAAATTGGGTAATGGTGGTATATCATTGCGCGATAGGTAACCAGCTATAGACAAACGAGTTGGTAGCACAAATAAATTACCCTCTTTGTCTTGACAACTAGGACAACGTTTACCTGGATTTTGTTCATTTGTCTTCAATAGCCCTAGTAAATTATCAAGCGATGCCATGCTTTATTCCTTCTTGCCATTCATTAAAATATTGTTTAATTTTATTAATATCCTTATTATTAATAAGGTTAGCACATAGATCTTTATCTATTGATTGAAAAAACGATGGTGGTTGAGCCATGATATAGCTAACCATATAATTGAGTATGTGTTTATCAGGTTGCGTGTAACTTGCCATATACACCCATTCTAACAGCTGATTTAATGTTTTTTTCTGCTCTGTGGTTAATGTGTTATTTTGTTGATTTGTTGTAATGTATTCGTAATAATTATATGTCTGTGCAATATTAAGTTGTTGCCATTGGCGAGAGCTTATTTGATAGTTAATATCAGATAAGATTATTTCTGGTTTATGATGTAGTTCGATATAGTTATCATGCCAATAATACCAATACTCAATTACACCGAATAAGTTATCTAATTGTTGTTGATCAAAAATTCTAACTAAATGATTTAAAACTTTGGGGTCATAAAAACGAAAAAGATAATAGCTTCCATCATAGCGCATAAACATGGCATTACTAATTTGTTTTTGAATATAATTAATAGGATATAGTGAAAATAAGATCGCAATCGCTGCAGATTTTTTATCATTTAAGTTTTGAATAATATCTTCTAAAACCGATGTTGGCTTTGATTGCGCACTTTCGGCTATTGATTGTTTGGATATTGTGCAAAGCTGTAAGCATTCATAATCTGTCGATACAGTATCTTGCCTATCGCGAACAGGAACAATTGACTCAAAATCAAAATAATTTTTTAAAAAGAATTCATCATTGATTTTGGGATCAACAAGTAAATGTAATTTACCAAACTGCATTAAGTGCTGAGTAATTATTTGACTAATTTGGTTATCAGGTATTAAATTTTTCATTATTATCTTTCCACAAAAATAGCATGTTCGTTGGTTGAGTTTTCTTGAACTCCAGAACAAATAGGTGGTAATTTCGATTTAATGTCCATATTCGCCGACCCCATCTTTTGCAATACATTACATTTAAGATAGATATTATCCTGTGTGCCCAGTTCAATGCCTTCGCTGCTGATTTTGATATAAGAGCCACCACAGATTAGCGTTATCTCTTTGGCTGCTGTTATCTGCGTTTTACCATCCACACTATCCACTTTGATATCTTGCTTGGCGGCCATATTGAGGTTGGCGTTTTGAGCTTGCACTTCAATATCGCCTTGGTTGGCAAATAGTTTCATGCCCGCTTTTTGGGCAAATAAGCCAATCGCCTCGCCCGATGAAACAGTGACATTTTTTAAAGCGTTAATGTCGGTTTGATGTTCGCTGGTTAAGGTCAGGCTGTTAGCTGTTGTCAGTTGAATATTTTCAGGGCTGGTTAGAGCTATGCCTTCTTGCGCATAGGCTAAAATGCCACTTTGGGTTAGCTGAGTTAAGTTGGCTTTAAGTTGGTCTTGGCTGTCGGTATCGGCGCTGTGTGCTTCGGACTGGGTAGCGGCATTTTGTAGGGCTTTGGCAATGGATAAGGCATTTTCAATTTGGGCAATGGCCGCTTGCATATCGAGCTGTTTGCCTTGCGCTTTCGGCTGGGTTTGGGTGGTTAAGTATAAGCCTCTATTAGCGGCAATCGCCCCCCATTCGTCGGTGCGCAGTTCAAAGCCCTCACCACGGGGTTGTTTTTTTTCGTTAACTAAGTGACCTAGGTTAAGCTGAGTTTTGCCGTATTCGGTGGCCAGTTTAATATGCTCTTTCCCGCGTTTATCATCCATGCGCAGTTTGTTATTAGCTGGCGTGCGAATCACATTGCGGTGTTTGTTAATGGTGGTAATAGGGTCAGGGTGAGCACTGTCATGCATCGCATGGGCAATATACGGCCTATCGGGATTGCCCTGCATAAAGGCGATAGCCACTTCAGTGCCGTCAATTAAGGGAAAGTGAAAACCATAGGTGTTACCCGCATAAGGTTTGGCTAAGCGTACCCATAAGCTTTCGGTGCCACTTTTCCACTCTTTTAAATCAAAGTTAAATTTAACCCGATAGCGCCCTTGCGGGTCGATATAACCATAGGTGTCATGATTAGGACTGGTGACACGGGCAGGTAATGTGCCACTGACTTGTGGCCAGCGTATGGGCGCAGGGCGATAAGGTTTTAAGGCTTGATAAGGAATGGCGGTAAAGGTGAGTTCATAGGCATCAGTGCGATTACCCTGCCCCTGCACACTTAAAATAATGATACCGTCATTGATATCGGCCAGCGGACTGCCGTTGAGGTTAATCCATTGACCGGGGGCAAGGTTATAGCGGTTACTCTTGCCTTTGAGGATAATTTGCTGGCTAATCGCCTGTTCATGGCGAATACGCGCATACCACTGACCGCTTTCAATCTGATTCTCGTCATGCCTGTTATTCTCATTAAAGTTATTGCCATTATCACGATTATCATTATCATCATCATCGTTACTATCGCCACTATTTTGCCGGTTGTCTTGTCCGTTGCTATCTAAACCTTTATAGTGCTCGGCATAACGGTAGTCAGTGCCATAGGTGGTGCGGTCTTTGGGTTGGCTGTTAACTTCACCCTGTAAATCGGCGAGGGCATCACGGTAGTTATAGTCTTGTACTTTGACTGAACAGGCCACTACTTCACTATGCAGGCTGATATCCCAAACACTTTCAACGCCACTATCTGCCATGCCACTAGGCGGTTTATAGTCGATATCAGCGACCTGCGCATAGCCTTGCTCATAATCACTTAATACCATCACATCACAGTGGTGCTCAGCATGGGTTTCAAAGCGAAACCAAATACCGACATCGGCCAATAAGCGTTGAATAAAGGCAAGGTCACTTTCTTGCCATTGGGTGATAAACTCCCGCTCAGGGTAGCTATCTTTTAGCTCTAGACGGTAATCAATGCCCGTCAAACCATGACTGCGTAGCACTTTTTCAACCACACTGACCACGCTTTGATTTTGAAATATGGCACTATGTTGCCCAATATCTAGCCGTGCTAAGCACGAAGATAACACCACCTGATAATGGGCTTCATCTTTATTGACTGATAACTGACTAAACTCAGTAATCACCCCATGTAAGGTACGTTTATTAGTCAACGTGGGCAAATCACTTAACGAGCGGATAGCGGAAGTTAACGGTTTGTTGATAACGGGATTAAAGGAGAAAGTCGATTTTTGATTAAGAAAGGAATCAGGCGATAAGGTTTTGTCAGTACTAGTAAAGGAGATAACATAACGCCAAGGCTGGTTTAACGACTCATCACCGTCGACATGTAAAACCGACATCGGCGCTTCCAGCCCGTCAACCGTTAAGGTATAGCGATTATGACTAACGCCATCTAAGCCCGCCATTAAATCGCTAAACCCGCCACCAAGCTGACCCAGAAGACGATTAAGTTCGTTTGACATGTTTCCCCCCTGTTATTTCTAAAATTAATACCGTCTACTTTTTATTATGCGATTGGTTTATCGCTATATCATTATTTTTATGCTGACTATTTTCAATGTAAGCGATAATGCAAACAGAGTATAAACGATTTTAACGCAAAATTTAACTTTTTTAATCAATGTCTTTGTTTAATATGAATAATTTCAGTTAGTTAAAACGGTAACTGATAGTGGCTTAACGCCTTTATTAAACAAGCGATTTAAGCAACGTTAGGCTTTATCGATAAAAAATTTAACTTATTAAATTTAAAATAATTTTATTCTGAAACGGTATAGACTCCTGAATATTTTTTACAAAATTAACCTATTTTAATTTGTTTAAGAAGAGTGATAAATTTCAAATAAAGCAAAAACGCATTAATGGATCGGCTACACTAATTCATACAACTTTTTTAAGGGGTAAAGTAAACTTATCACAACTAAAAAAGGAACTAATATGAATAAGATTAAACACAAAAGACGAACATTCACTGATGATTTTAAACACCAAATGGTCAGTCTTTATCAACATGGTAAATCACGTAGTGAAATCGTTGCACAATAGGATTTGACACCATCAGCATTGGACCGTTGGATAACGCAAGCAAGCCAAAGTGGCTTATTTAAAACAAAAGATAATCGTAGTCCACAAGAACAAGAGTTAATCGCTTTGCGCAAAGAGCTTAAACAACTCCGTATGGAAAACAATATTCTAAAGTAAGCAGCACTGATAATAGGGCGAAAATCACTGTCCTAAAAGCAAATCGACCTCGTTATAGTATAACAAAGCTATGTCAATATTTAGGATTATCAAGACAAATAGAATCAAGGAGCGCGACCAGATCGATGTTTTTTGATATGTGAAAAATGGAAGAAATTATTAACCTTAGATTTATTCAAAATAAAGCAATAAAAAAGCCCGCAGATAGAAAAATAACAACAAATCAGCTATGATATGGCACCTATAACAGTTAGCGATAAAATGCCTAATAAGAAAGTAAAAATCGGTTACTTTCTTATTAGGCAATACCTATTTTTTATTTAGGAATTTTGAAAATATGACTTCTAATAACCCCCAATCAATGTCCGGAACGCAACAACGAGATCAACTACAACGCCAAATATGGAAAATTGCCGACGAGGTCCGCGGTGCTGTTGATGGTTGGGATTTTAAGCAATATGTTTTAGGTTCATTATTTTACCGATTTATTAGTGAAAATTTTGCCAATTATATTGAAGGTGGTGAAGAAGGTATCGATTACAGCACATTATCCGATGATGTCATTACCGATGAAGTTAAAAAAGACGCAATAAAAACCAAAGGCTATTTTATTTATCCTAGCCAATTATTTTGTAAAATTGTAGCTCAAGCCAATACCAATTCAAGTTTAAATACTGATTTAAAAAATATTTTTAATGCGATTGAAAGTTCAGCTAATGGTTACCCGTCAGAAAGCGATATTAAAGGATTATTTGCCGATTTTGATACTACCAGTAACCGATTAGGTAATACCGTTGCCGATAAAAACAAACGGTTAGCGGCGGTACTTAATGGTGTTGCCGAACTCGATTTTGGTGATTTTGCCGACAATCAAATCGATCTGTTTGGCGATGCTTATGAGTTTTTGATCTCTAATTATGCCTCGAATGCTGGTAAATCTGGTGGTGAATTTTTTACGCCACCGAATGTATCGAAATTGATCTCACAATTAGCCTTACATAATCAAACAAAGGTCAATAAAATCTATGATCCAGCGGCAGGTTCGGGTTCTTTATTGTTACAAGCGAAAAAACAGTTTGATGAACATATCATTGAGGATGGATTCTTCGGTCAAGAGATTAATCATACCACCTATAACCTTGCTCGAATGAATATGTTTTTACACAATATCAACTATGATAAATTCGAAATTGCTTTAGGCGACACGCTACTTAATCCAAAATTTGGCGACGAAAAGCTATTTGATGCAATCGTTTCGAATCCACCCTATTCAATTAAATGGATTGGCAGTGACGATCCAACCTTAATTAATGATGACCGATATGCACCTGCTGGCGTACTAGCACCAAAATCGAAAGCCGATTTTGCCTTTATTATGCACGCACTAAGTTATCTGTCCGAGTGTGGGCGAGCTGCGATTGTTACCTTTCCGGGGATATTTTATCGTGGTGGTGCGGAACAAAAAATTCGCAAATATTTGGTCGATAATGATTTTGTTGAAACCGTAATCTCGCTCGCACCAAATTTATTTTATGGAACATCGATTGCGGTTAATATTTTGGTGCTTGCTAAAAATAAAACCGTCAAAACGACACAATTTATTGATGCCAGTGGACTGTTTAAAAAAGAGACCAATAATAATGTGCTCACTGATGAACATATTCAAGAAATTATGCAAGTATTTGATAGCAAGCAAGATATCGAATATTTTGCTAAATCGGTCGATAATCAAACCATTGCGCAAAATGACTATAATTTATCAGTCAGTTCGTATATTGAAGCCAAAGATACCCGTGAAGTGATTGATATCACCCAGCTTAATGCCAAAATAAAAGATACAGTAGCTAAAATTGATAGTTTACGTTGCCAAATCGATGCAATTGTGGCGGAGATTGAGGGATGATTATGCGTAATAATATAACTGAATTACTAAAAGGTGTTGAGGTTGAGTGGAAGACGCTGGGGGAAGTGGCTAAAATATCTTCAGGAGGAACACCAAAAACAAATATTTCTGAATATTATGGCGGTGATATCCCTTGGTTGCGAACACAAGAAATAAATTTTGGAAATATTTGGGATACAGGTGTAAAAATTACAGAAAAAGGAGTAAATAATTCAAGCGCAAAATGGATACCGAAAAATTGTGTAATTATTGCTATGTATGGTGCTACAGTTGGAAAAGTAGGTATTAATAAAATACCCATGACGACTAATCAAGCATGTGCAAATATAAATCTTGATAGAAAGATAGCAAATTATAGATATATATTTCATTTTTTATCTAGTAAATATACATATATAAAATCACTTGGTACTGGTACACAAACAAATATTAATGCTCAGATTATTAGAAAACTTGAGATCCCCATCCCCCCTCTACACGTTCAAACCGAAATCGTCCGTATTTTAGACACATTTACAGCCCTCACAGCAGAGCTCACAGCAGAGCTCACAGCAGAGTTTACTGCACGGAAAAAACAATACAACTATTATCGAGATAAATTGTTGACCTTTAAAGAGGATGAGGTTGAGTGGAAATTAATAAGTGAATTTGCTTCTTTAAAAAGAGGGATTCGTGTTACCCGAAACCAATTGTCACAAAAAAATGGTTATCATGTTTACCAAAATAGTTTAACTCCCTTAGGTTATTACGAAAAAGCTAATACTAAAGAAAATACAACATTTATAATAAGCGCAGGTGCAGCAGGCGAAATTGGTTATAGTTCGGAAAAATTTTGGGCTGCCGATGACTGTTTTTATTTTGAATGCTCAAAAAATTTATTAAATAGATATTTATTTTATGTATTAAAAAACAAACAGGAATATATTTCATCTCAAGTAAGAAGATCAAGTATTCCTAGACTACCACGTACGATTATTGAAAAATTAAAAATCCCTATTCCCCCACTCAAGGAACAAGCTCGTATTGTCGAAATCTTAGATAAATTCGATGCGCTCACCAATTCAATCACCGAGGGTTTACCGCGTGAGATTGCATTACGCCAAAAACAATATGAATATTATCGGAATTTATTATTAGACTTTCCGAAAGTGCAAGAATAATAAGATAGAGTTATAAAAAAATGAATGCCACATTAAGGAATATTGCTGAAAAGCTGGATAAAAACAATAGAAAAGTCCAATTAATATATGCATTTAACGGAACTGGTAAAACACGTTTATCTCAAACCTTTAAGAATTTAATTATATCGCAACGTAAAGATGATAAAGAGAATAATGCAGCCTTAACAAGGCACAATATCCTGTACTATAACGCTTTTACTGAGGATTTATTTGCTTGGGATAATGATAAACACCAAGAGGGTGAACATCAGTTAATCATACAACCTAACTCATTTACTGACTGGATTTTAAAAGACCAAGGACAAGACCAAAATATTGTTCGTTACTTTCAATCCTATACTCACCAAAGATTACTGCCACATTTCAACGAGGATTTTTCTGCTATTAGTTTTTCGCTAGCAGGGGATAATGATCAGCGTATTGATAATATTAAAATCTCCAAAGGCGAAGAAAACAATTTAATTTGGAGCATTTTTTTTACACTGATTAACTTAGTTATTGCAGAGCGCAATATTACTGACAAAAGCGAACGCTCGACTAATGAATTTGACCATTTACGCTATATTTTTATTGATGACCCCGTCAGTTCATTGGACGAAAATCACCTTATCCAATTGGCGGTAGATATTGCCCAATTAATCAAATCCAGTGAATTCGAATCCAGTAGAACTGATATTAAATTTATTATTACGACCCATAACCCACTGTTTTATAATGTGCTTTATAATGAATTAGGTTTAAAAAATGGTTATATTTTAAGACGATTTGAGGACGGTAAATTTGCATTAGAAGATAAAAAAGGCGATTCAAATCACTGTTTTTCTTATCATCTTTATTTAAAAGATATTTTACAACAAGCCATTCGCGAACAAAAAATTGAAAAATATCATTTTACCCTATTACGTAACTTATATGAAAAAACCGCCGGTTTTTTAGGCTATCCGCAATGGTCAGAATTATTGCCTGACGATAAACAAGTTTATTTAACACGAATTATCAATTTTACAAGTCATTCAAAATTATCCAATGAAATGATCCCTGAACCTTCCGAGCCTGAAAAGCAGATTGTTGCCTTTTTACTTAATCATCTACTCGAAAATTATAATTTTAAATAACTGGAATAGAATATGACGACTTATACAAAACCAATTGCCGAAACCAATAGCTACATTATTTTAGATAACTACAACAAGCTTGAAGAGACGGCAGCTGTTTATCAGACTGAAACGGATTTAGAAAACGAATTTATTCATGATTTAACTCGACAAGGTTATGAATATTTACCTAATTTAAATACGCATGCAAAGTTATTAGCCAATATTCGCGAGCAATTACAAACACTCAATAAAATGCAATTTACTGATGATGAATGGCGACGTTTTGTATTAGAGTATTTAGATAAACCCAATGAATCGATGATCGATAAAAGTCGCAAAATCCACCACGATCATATTTATGATTTTGTTTTTGATGATGGCCATATTCAAAATATCAAGCTGTTAGATAAAAAAGATGTCACCAATAATAAATTACAAGTTATCCGTCAATTTCAGCAAACTGGCAATTATGCAAATCGTTATGATGTGACGATTTTAGTGAATGGCTTGCCCCTTGTGCAAGTTGAATTAAAAAAGCGGGGTATTGCCATTCGTGAAGCCTTTAACCAAGTGCATCGTTACAGTAAAGAGAGTTTTAATCAAGACAACTCACTATTTAAATATTTACAACTATTTGTTATCTCAAATGGCACCGACACCCGCTATTTTGCTAACACCACTAAGCGCGATAAAAACAGCTTTGATTTTACAATGAATTGGGCAAATGTTAAAAATGAGCCGATAAAAGATCTAAAAGACTTTACTGCCACCTTTTTTGCCAGCCGAACGCTGTTAAATGTGTTACTGACTTATTCGGTGCTTGATGTGAATGACACATTATTAATTATGCGCCCTTACCAAATTGCCGCCACCGAGCGTATATTGTGGCAAATCATTAGCGCTTATCATGCCAAAAAGTGGAGTAGCTTACAAAGTGGCGGTTTTATTTGGCACACAACAGGATCAGGCAAAACATTAACCAGTTTTAAAACGGCGCGGTTAGCCACCGAACTGGAATTTATTGATAAAGTCTTTTTTGTGGTGGATCGTAAAGATCTGGATTATCAAACCATGAAAGAGTATCAAAAATTTTCAAAAGATAGTGTCAATGGCTCAAATAGTACCGCTGGACTTAAACGCAATATTGAGAAAACCGATAATAAAATTATTGTCACCACGATTCAAAAGCTTAATAATTTAATGAAAAGCGACGATAGTTTAGCAATCTATGATAAACATGTGGTATTTATTTTTGACGAAGCGCACCGCTCTCAGTTTGGTGAAGCTCAAAAAAATTTAAAGCGTAAATTTAAAAAGTATTACCAATTTGGTTTTACTGGCACGCCGATTATGCATACTAACGCAATAGGAACACAAACCACGGCAGATGTTTTTGGTCGTGAACTGCACGCTTATGTATTAACCGATGCAATTCGTGACGAAAAGGTACTAAAATTTAAAGTTGACTATAATGATGTGCGCCCTAATTTTAAATCGATAGAGCAAGAACAAGATCTCGAAAAACTTAGCGCTGCTGAAAATAAAAAAGCACTGCTCCACCCAAACCGTATTGAGCAAATCACACAATATATTTTGAATAATTTTAAACAAAAAACCCACCGCTTAATGGGCAAAAGTAAAGGGTTTAATGCCATGTTTGCAGTAAGTAGTGTCGATGCGGCTAAACTCTATTATGAATCATTCAAAAAATTACAAAAAAATGCCAATCAGCCATTAAAAATAGCCACGATATTTTCTTATTCTGCCAATGAAGAACAAGATGCACAGGGTAATTTTGCCGATGAAAGTTTTGAAACCGATGCCTTAAATCAAAGTGCTAAAGAGTTTTTAGCTGCTGCGATAGCAGATTATAATCAGATGTTTAAAACTAACTTTGATGTCAGTTGCGATCAATTTCAAAACTATTATCGTGATCTGTCTTTAAAAGTAAAAAATCAAGAAGTCGATCTATTAATTGTCGTTGGCATGTTCTTAACTGGCTTTGATGCGCCAACGCTCAATACGTTATTTGTCGATAAAAACCTGCGATACCATGGATTAATTCAAGCCTTTTCACGCACCAATCGAATCTATAATGCCACTAAAACCTTTGGCAATATTGTGGCGTTCCGTGATTTAGAACAAGCCACCATTGATGCGATAAAAACATTTGGTAAAAGTAATACTCGTGAAGTGGTGTTAGAAAAAAGCTTTAAGGAATACATGGAAGGGTTTACTGATAAAAGTTCAGGCGAATTGCACCATGGCTATTTAGCTATCGTTACCGAGTTGCAAGATAAATTCCCACATCCTGACGAAATTATTACCGACAAAGATAAAAAAGCGTTTGTTAAATTATTTGGCGAATACTTGCGTGCTGACAATGTGTTGCAAAATTATGATGAATTTGTTGCATTAAAAGATTTCCAACAATTAGATATGACTGATGAGCAAGCGGTTTTAGCGTTTAAAAACAAGCATTATGTGACTGATGAAGATCTGCAAAAAATGCAAGCAGTTAAACTACCAACTGACCGCGCAATTCAAAATTATCGTTCAACTTATAATGATATTCGTGATTGGCTACGCCGAGAAAAAGAAGCCAATCAACAAGATCAGCAAAGATTTGACTGGGATGATGTGGTTTTCGAAATTGATCTATTAAAATCGCAAGAGATCAATCTGGATTATATTCTTGAGTTAATTTATGAACAAAATAAGCAAGAAAAAACCAAACAAGACATTGTCGAAGATGCTCAGCGATTAATTCGATCGAGTTTAGAAAATCGCGCTAAAGAGGAGCTAGTTGTCGAATTTATAAAACAAACCGATCTTGACGCTATTCCAGATAAAGCCTCGATTATTGATGCGTTTTTCTTATATGCACAGCAAGAGTTACAGGTAGAACTAAATACCTTAATTGAAGAAGAAAATTTAAACGAAGCAGCCACAAAACGCTATATTGCCTCGTCGTTGAAGCGAGAGTATGCAACTGAAAATGGCACAGAGCTGAACGAGATTCTACCTAAAATGAGTCCACTTAATCCTCAATATTTAATTAAAAAGAGCCGTGTTTTTGAAAAAATCGCCGCATTGGTTGAAAAATTTAAGGGCGTTGGTGGTAAAATTTAATTGTTAACAGTTAAATTCGCTAATAATTAAAGGAAGATGAATGATCGATTTCTTATTCATCTTCCTAATAACTCATCACTCAAACTTACTTTGAGTGATTTTGTATACAAAATCTTGCATGTTCATAATGATAAATGATTTTTGAAAAATCAAAAGGTTCACCAGACGAGGTATAAAATATTTCTTCAACACAAAGTGCTGGCTCTCCCGCTTGCAGTCCTAAATATTGCGCCATTTCAGCATCAAGCTTTATCACTTGCATATATTTATCCGAAAAACCAATATTAATATTATAATTTTCTTGAATATAATTGAAAATTGAATTTTCAACGATCTCTTTATTTAAATAACAAATTAACTTTTTGCGATAATACGATTGCTCTAAGCCATATAATTTACCTTCAACGTAACGTAGTCGTTTAATAAAATAAACTTCTTCCTGATCATCACATTGTAGATTCTCTTTCACTTTGGAACAGGGCTTGATAATATCGACATTAAAAACTGTTGATGAACCATAAACATCTTCTAAATCAATGGTAAAACCATGACTTTGTAAAAAATTGAGGTAGCCTCTTTTTTTGCGTTCACGAACAAAAATGCCACTGCCTTGCACTTGATAAATAACACCTTGTCGTTCCAGACAATTGAGCGCTTTAATAATTGTGCTACGACTTACCTGATACTGATTAATCAACCCTTCAATATTGGCAAGTTGAGTGCCTTTAGCTAATTGCTGCTGATAGATCGTCTGTTTAATTTTTTTGGCAACATCTTGATATTTAATCATTTATATATCTTTTTATTGAGTAAGTAATTTAACTATTATTTTATACAGATTAGGTTAACTTTTAAATTAAATGATATAAAAAGTCGATCTAGATCACAAACAATATAATTGGTCATTAACAATTTTGAAATTGTCTATAAGATAACCTTACTAAATTGCTTTTAGGAGTATTATGGATGTCATCAAAAATTAGAGATTATAACAAACTAGCCGTTGATATTTTAAATGAGTTAGGCGGTGAAAAGAATATTGTCACCGTTTCTCGCTGTGCAACGCGTCTTCGCCTTGTTACCCAACATACACCAGATCACGCAAAAGAAAACATTGCTAAATTGCCGGGCGTGATTACCGTTGTTGAAAAAGGTGGTCAAATCCAAGTGGTTATTGGTACGCATGTTGATAAAGTTTATAACGCTTTTACTCAACTAGTTAATATTGATAACAAAATTGAAGCTGGAAATGATAGCAATATATTAAATCGCATCATTGCAACCATGTCTGCCGTATTTGCCCCTTTTGTTTATATTTTAGCGGCATCAGGGATTTTGCAAGGCATCTTGATTTTACTTAAATTGGCATGCCCTGATTTAGAAAAAACTGGCACCTTTGAGGTATTCAATTTCATCTCTTGGGCCCCTTTTGTCTTTTTACCTATATTTATTGCCATTACCGCTTCACAGCATTTCCGTTGCAACCTTTATATCGCAGTTGCTTGCTGTGCAGCGCTGTTATCGCCGACATGGACTGAGTTTGCAAAACTAATAAGCGAGGGGCAAGAAATTGATCTATTTGGCATTGCGCTATCGAAAACCACCTATGCCTCAACTGTTTTACCACCGCTATTTTTAGTTTGGCTACTCTCTTATTTAGAACGCTTCTTAGAACCTCGCCTGCACAGCATTATAAAACCGGTTCTATTGCCATTATTTAGTCTTGTCATTATGGTACCTTTAACATTACTTGTTGTTGGTCCATTAACCGCAAATGGTGCACAATACATTGCCAATGGCTATAATTGGTTTGTCAGTCTAGCACCTTCAATAGCTGGTGGGATTATCGGAGCCGTTTGGCAAGTCTTTGTTATTTTTGGCGTGCATTGGGGGATCACACCTGTTATCGTTGAAAACTTTAAACAGTATGGTCAAGACTCTTTCCAAGCGTTTCAAACCATTGCCGTTATTGGTCAAGTCGGGGCAGCATTTGGTTTTTATTTAAAAACCAAAACACAAGAGATGAAAGGCATTTCGTTATCCGCTTTTATCACTGGCTTATTTGGTATAACCGAACCTGCTATTTATGGCGTTAACTTACGTTTTAAAAAGCCATTTATTTATGGTTGTATTTCGGCTGCTTGTGGTGGTATTGTGGCTGGATTTGTTGCACCTCACTATGTTGCTTACGCTGGTTTGCCTGGCCCTTTAACTATCGTCAATGCGATTAGCCCTAATAATCCAGATTCATTTACTGGTGTCTTAATTGGTGCGCTTATTGCTTTTTTTGGACCTGTAGTTTTGATCCAAATTTTGGGCACTGGCGAAACCATACAAGATACAGTTAATAATAAAGAGACTATTAATAACCAAGATGATAATCCTAAAATTCTTCTTGATGAAGTTGACATTACCAGTCCAATGGCAGGACATGCTTTACCACTAAGTGAAGTGCCCGATCCTGCTTTTTCACAAAAACTGATGGGCGAAGGGATTGCAATTGAACCTACTGATAATCACGTTTATGCGCCTTTTGATGCCGAGGTAACTGCGGTATTTGAAAATTCTAAACATGCCATTGGGTTAACATTAGATAACGGCGTTGAGTTACTAATTCATGTGGGGATTGATACGGTTAATTTGACTAATAACGAGTTTGCATATCACGTTGAATTACACCAAAAAGTGAAAAAAGGTGATTTACTCATCAGCTTCAATCCTGAGGCAATTAAGCAAGCAGGCTACCCGTTAATCACCCCAATTATTATTGTTAATACCGATCAATACCAATTCATTTCATTAACTGATAAAACAGAAGTAACCGTTGATGATATCATATTTAAAATTAAGCAATAACAAGGAATCAAAAATGACTAAAAAACCATTTTTATGGGGCGGTGCTTTAGCCGCTCACCAATTTGAAGGTGGCTGGAACGAAGGCGGTAAAGGACCAAGCGTGGTTGATGTTATGACCGCAGGCGCTCATGGCGTTGCAAGACAAATCACCCAAGATATCGAAGCGGATAAATTTTATCCAAATCATACCGCGATTGATTTCTATCATCATTATAAAGACGATATCAAACTTTTTGCCGAATTAGGTCTTAAATGTTTACGCACCTCGATCGCGTGGACTCGAATTTTTCCAAAAGGTGATGAGCTTGAACCAAACGAAGAAGGACTTCGCTTTTATGATAACGTTTTTGATGAGTTAATTGCTCACGGTATTGAACCTGTTATCACCTTATCGCATTTTGAAATGCCGTTACATATTGCTCGTCAGTATGGTGGTTTCAGAAACCGTAAAACAGTTGAATTTTTTGAACGTTTTGCCACTGCGTGTTTTGAGCGTTATAAAAATAAAGTCAAATACTGGATGACATTTAACGAAATCAATAATCAAATGGACACCAGTAACCCTATCTTCTTTTGGACGAACTCGGGCGTACAAGTTAAGCCGGGCGAAAATCCGCAAGAAGTCCTGTATCAAGTTGCTCACTATGAACTATTAGCCAGTGCCAAAGCGGTGATTGCCGGTAAAAAAATCAATCCAGATTTTCAAATTGGTTGTATGGTGTCACATGTGCCAATTTATCCATATTCTTGTAACCCTGAAGATATGATGGCATCAGAAATTGCTATGCATCAACGCTTCTTCTTCCCTGATGTTCACGTTCGTGGTTATTACCCTGCTTATGCTTTGAAAGAGTTTGAGCGTGAAGGCTATAAGCTAGATATCACCGAAGAAGATTTAGTTTATTTGAAAAAAGGTACGGTTGATTACATTGGTTTTAGCTACTATATGTCAACGGTTGTGAAAGCGGATGCCAAAAATGACAATCGCGATAACATCGTTAACGGTGCGCTACCTAATGCGGTTGAAAATCCTTATATCAAAAGCAGTGATTGGGGCTGGCCAATTGACCCTGAAGGTTTACGTTATACACTCAATCGTTTGTATGATCGTTATCAATTACCACTGTTTATTGTAGAAAATGGTTTTGGAGCAATTGATGAACTTGAAAACGGCAATCAAGTACACGACAAACCTCGTATTGAATATCTAGGTGCACACATTAAAGCCATGCAAACCGCCATGGATTATGATGGCGTTGATGTGATTGGCTATACCGCATGGGGAATTATTGATGTCGTATCATTCACCACTGGCGAAATGAAAAAACGTTATGGCGTGATTTATGTTGACCGTGACAATGCTGGTAACGGTAGCATGAAGCGTTATAAAAAAGATTCATTTGAGTGGTATAAACAAGTGATTAGCACCAACGGTGCAAGTTTAAAATCATAATTATCAGTTAACAGAAATTTTATTATGAGGATGCGTTTAGTTTTTGCCTGCATCCTCTTTTTTATGACGAAAAAGATCTAAAACGGAAAAATTAACTGTTTTTCAACTTGTGGATCAATTAACGTTACATGAAAACCAATTAAACGAACACCACGACCATTACGCCGTTCTAACCAAACTTTATGCGCTTGTTCAATCAAATCGGCTTTATCTAATTTAGACCATACATGCTCTTGTGTTGTCAGCTGAAAATCGTCAAACTTAAATTTGACACCTTGCCGAGCAATCGACAGGTCAGCACGCACTTTACTTAATCGTTTTTCCATTTCTTCAAATAATGGTTCAAACTGCAATAAACATTCATCCCAACTATGAATATCATCTGTTAAGGTGCGCTCGACCCCAACCGACTTACGTTGCCTGTCGTTACACACTTCGCGATCATCAATACCTTGACATCGTTCATGCAATATTCGCCCAAATTTCCCAAATTGGTTAAGCAATTTAGTCACATCATAATTAACGACATCGTTACATGTAAATAGCCCTAATTGGGCGAGTTTTTTTTCAGTGACTTTACCCACTCCCGGAATTTTTTTTAGGGGAAGCCGATCAATAAAGCTATCGACTTCATCGGGTGTTATCACATATTGACCATTAGGTTTGTTCATATCTGAAGCTATTTTGGCAAGAAACTTAAGGGGAGCAACACCTGCTGATGCCGTTAATTCAAGTTCGTTGTAAATAGCGTGACGGATATCTTGAGCAATCAAGGTAGCCGAACCATAACAAAGCTTGCAATCGGTCACATCAAGGTAAGCCTCGTCGAGCGATAGTGCCTCAATAGAGTCAGTATAGCGCCTAAAAATTTGGTGGATCTGTTTTGACACTTCTTTATATACCGCATGCCTACCGGGTATAATTTTAAGATTAGGGCACAGTTTAATAGCTTGTGCCATTGACATAGCACTGTGTATACCATATTGACGAGCTAAATAATTGGCAGTAGCAACCACACCGCGTTTACGCGGATCGCCCCCCACCGCAATAGGCAGATTGCGATAACGGGGATTGTCTCTCATTTCAACGGCGGCATAAAAACAATCCATATCCACATGAATAATTTTTCGCATAAACGGTTTTACAACACTTAAAATACAACTGTATAAATATACAATATCATAACTTAAACTATTGTGTAAATAATCTTTGCGGTTACTTAGTCAATTTATCGAAATCAATTAAACCATTTTTATCATAAGGGTCACCAATCGAACGCGTTGATTGATGAAAATTAGGATTAACAATGCTTTTTCAGAAACATATAAGTTATCTCTTAACCCCGCTAAATCAGACCACATGTAAATCAAATCTTGCATACTAAATTTGCGATCCACATAATGTTGATAATGATTCGGATGCGTTGCCACCCATGTTGGTGATTGCAAAGCATAAATGGCATCATATATATCGTTTTAAATGGTACTTTATATTTTGTGTAAATATTAATCGCTGTTATTATTGGCAATTGCAAATCATATACGTTTAAGAGGGTAATAAAATCTTATACTTTAAGCTTTTTAATTTAAAGATCAAAACTATTAATAACTCAGTATTAATAAACATGTCTGCAAATTAAATCATGATTTCTTCGATTAATCGGTGTTTTTTAAAGCATTACAGACGAATAGACAAAGCGCTTTATTTGGCGTTTAAATCTCACTTTTTATTAAAAATTAAAACCCAATATTTTCGCAATGCGATTATTTTCTGGTTGTTTTAACTCTGTTGGCATCCCGTTAAAAACAATCTGCCCATTATCCACGACCAAACAACGCGAAAAGTAGCTGAGCGAATCATCAAGATAATGCGATACCATCATTAAGGTTAAACTAAATTTATCACAAATTTGATTAACTAATGCTAACATTTCATAACGTAGAGCTTGATCAAGCGCTGAAAACGGCTCATCCAATAATAAAATAGGCCGATGTTGAATTAAACAACGCGCAAGTGCCACTCGCTGGCGTTGCCCACCTGATAATTGTTCTGGATATCGTTTACCAAATCCATCCAGTCCCACTTGAGTTAAAATGTCACAAATAGTCTGTTGCTCAGTTACCGTTAACTTTAATGATGGTTTAAGCCCTAAAGCGATGTTTTGTTCAACGGTTAAGTGACTAAATAAATTGTTATCTTGAAACAACATTGATACAGGGCGTTTGCCAGGAAGTAAGTTATTTGCGTATTGTTTATTAAGAATGATATCGCCCGATTTTGGATGAATAAATCCAGCAATTAAATTTAATAAAGTACTTTTACCTGCACCACTAGGCCCAACAATAACGACGCGTTCTTTTGCTGCTATCTCAATATCAAAATGTACTTTAAAATTATCATATTGATAATTAATGTGATTCAGTTCGATCATAATCTATCACAACCAACAAACTAAAAGATAATATTAACAATAATGCAGCAGTTACGGTACTTTCTTGATAATAATAATGCGATATTTGCTCATATAAATAGTAGGGTAACGTAATGACTGACTGCCCACCAAATAACGCAATAATACCAAAATCACCTAACGATAATATGGCTGAAAAAGCAAAGCTCTGAATGATTAATTTTTTTAGCGCTTTGTATTCGATCAAATAAAAATGCAATAAACCATCAATATTGAGTGATTGACTTAATTGCCAGTAACGTGATGTCACATCATACATTGGCGCTGCAAGATTTTTTAATAAAAAGGGCAATGCCATAAAACCATTACACAACATAATTAAGCCACACACAAGCACAGAACTATACGCGTACGGAAATAACATTAAAAACATACCCGACGCTAGTGCCATACTTGGAATAATTAAAATCAGCGATCCAACCAACATTAATCGATTGCTCCACTGTGTTTGCTGATTAATCAATAGGCGGCTGTTAGTATAAAGTAATAATAAAGCAAGTAGCATAGCAATCATTGCCGATCCCAAAGCAATTAATACCGAAAACATAACAGCATGTTGAAAAGTGGCCGTTAAAAATGACCACTTAAAAAAATAAATCCCTTCAATAAGTATCGTAATGATGGGTAAAACAATAAATAGCCCACCAATAATAATAATCACCATACTCAACAACACTAAGTGAAACGAAACTGGCACACAATAATTTTGCCTAACGTAGTTCACACTAAGTCTTTTATTATAATTTGTTTTTTGCATCAACCGCATAAAACTAACGCAACAAACTAACTGCAAACAGGCTAAAAATACAGCTTGCATCAAATCAAACTCACGAATAGATTGATAAATAGCTACTTCAATTGTGGAATATTTTGGTCCACCTCCAAGCGTTAATACTATGGCAAAACTCGAAAAACAAAGCATAAAAATAAGCGATGCCATCGGGAACAATTGCCGACGTAGTAGTGGCCATTCAACCAATTTAAAATAAGTAAAACTCGAAAAATTTAACTGCGTCGCTAACTGTTTGTGTGCGACAGGTACGTTATTTAACGTTTGGTAAAATAAACAACAAGCATACGGAAAATTAAGAAACACATGCGCAAATAATATACCTTTCAAACCATAAATAGAGGTAATAAATGGCAATCCTAAGTAATCAAAAACCTCAGCCAATAAGCCATGTTTCCCATAAACAGACAATAACCCCGTCACAACAACGAGTGTGGGTAAAATAAAGGTAATAGGCATTATGCGTAACAATAACCGTTTACCCCAAAAATTGACCATTGATAAAGCTTTCGCCATTACTATTGCCGATAAAATAGATAATAATGTCGATAGCGTTGCTTGAAATACTGTTATCCAAATCAAATGCATTAAATAACTATCAAAATAGACAGTTAAATTATTTGACTGGATAGCGACCAAGAAAAGTGCACATAGCGCTGTGCCTAATACAATTAAGATGAAGCTTGCAGCGCTAAAACCAGGAAGTAATGTTCTTAATTTCAACATTAGGCTAAATAAAACTACTTACTAATGGTGGATTTCCATTCACGTACCCACGTTTTTTGATTCTGTTCAACTTGTTTGGCATCAAACTCAAGCGCTTTATTGACTGGCTTAATTTGCTGAAAAGCTTCGGGTAATGGAATGTTAATAATCGGATACATGAAATTTTTTTCAGCAAATTGGCGCTGTACCTCAGGAGTTAATAAATATCGCAAAAATGAACGTGCAAGCTCTGGTTGCTGACTGTACTTAGTGATGCCCGCAACTTCGACTTGGCGGTAATGGCCTTCATCAAAAATAGCCGCAGCATAACGATGATCATTATCATTCATAATATGCGCAACAGGTGAAGTGCTATAACTAAGCACAAAATCGGCCTCACCTTTCAAAAATAAACCATAAGATTCGCTCCAACCTTTGGTCACAGTCACAGTATTGTTAGCTATTTTTTGCCAAGCAGATGCTGCATCATTACCGTATATTTTCTTCACCCAAAATAATAAACCTAACCCTGGGGTGCTGGTTCTTGGATCTTCATAAATAATATTCCAGTTGGCTTGATTATCAACTAGCTCGTGCATACTCCGTGGTGGATGATTGATTTTTTGTTGATTATAAATAAATGCAAAATAGCCAAAATCATAAGGCATAAAATCACTATCCCACCAATCGGTATTTAAATTATTAGGCTTGCTAATTTGATGAGGAATAACAATACCCGCCTGTTTGGCTTGATCTAAAAGGTTATTGTCTAACCCTAAGATCACATCGGCATTGGTTCTATCGCCCTCAAGGCGAATTCGATTTAAAACCGCTACGCCATCGCCTAATGCAACAATTTCAAGTTGGCAATCGCACTGCGCTTCAAACCCCTTTTCAATCTCTTGCCCAGGCCCCCACTCTGAAATAAAAGAGTTATAACTATAAACCGTTAAGGTAGGCTTTACATCAGCAGCATTTGCCATGAAAGGAATAGGAAAGACCAAAAATAATAACAATTTTTTACAAAACATTTTGCCTCCAAAATAGCCAAAAAAGACAAAAGGTTTGAGCAACTACAATAACTCAAATCCCTCCGCTGGCATGATCCAGTTCAGGTTCGACGGGTTACGTTAGTCTATCTAACATTCTCAGCCCTACTGGGCACCCCGTTGAGAACATGGGCTAGTGTAGTGGTTGGAATAAGGATTGTAAACAACCGTAAATAACGAAAATGATAAAGATCGGTAATAGCCTAAAAAAAACCATCCATTAGTTTATTGATTTTATATTATTTTTTTGTTCTCAAACAACCAATCACCTTACCATTCTAAATGCTTAAAAACAGACCAATATAAATTTGCTACTAAATCTATCAATAATTTGAGCTCAATTGCCTGTTATCGGCTCTGGTAATGATTACCCTTGATGACGGCGTAGCCCCGACGACACCATTACAATCATCTTCATCTAGAGCTTTATTACGACAAACCCCATTGGTGAGGTCTTTTACTTGCGGAAGTCGATAGTCTAAATCATCATACCAATCGGTATGGGTAGGAGTCCCATCAACTCCTACCATTACCGAGGTGCTACGGATCAAGAACCACTTCTGTAATACAAATCCATATGTTACGACTTCATTACCCTATCTATCTCTACCCACTAACTCGAATGTCTGTGGTAAATTTGGCTTATAAATTAGATCTGAATAAGTTAGATGGTGGCTGTGCCGAACGTCATAGTCATCGTCGTTTGGTTTAGGACCAGTTAAGGTAACTCGCGCCACATCTTCTGAACCATCAAGCCAACTATCCCAATAACTACTGGTTGTTTTCCTTGTCACAGTAGCGGTGATCCCCTCATGCGTAACTAGCTCCCATGTCAATTCAATTGGATCAATCCCCTCTATGTCTAAATCAAAATATAATCCATTAGCTCCCGTGGTCGGAAAATTGAGGGCGTATGATTCAGGGTTGACTGATTGCGTAAAAAATCCTTTGTTTGGATGCCATATGTCAGCAGGTCCAACTTGTGTATTTTTGCCGTAATTCAGGTTAGGTCTGACAAATTTGATAATAGGTGATGGTGGTAATATTATTGCATCACTACGATTAACCACTCGGACATTTTTACTGGTTAATGCCTGCAAATTCCATTAATACGGCAATAATAACAGAATCAACGCCAATAGGATTTTTGAGAATGATTTCAATAATAATTTGAGGGATAACTTCGAGGATATAAACGAGTAAAGTGTAAAAACTGGTCTTAAACCGCCTACACGGAGGTGAAGCCAATATACTATAATCCCATTTCGCAAAAGGCAAATAGGATTTTTGTTTTACAAAACCCTTTTTTATAGGTTGCTTTTAATTTATTGTTTTTATTTATTTTTATTTATTGATAAAAAAAGGGTTAGCTGGATTTTAGATTTTTTAGTAATGCGTAAATTTAACCACTAAGAAATAGTTGAGTAGAATTTTGACTTTATTGTTTTTTATCCAACTTATCAAAACTCATTAGGGCGTGTTGATCTTTAGTGGTTATTTTTTAGACGGCATGATGTGAGTTATAATAATTCTGCAAAAAACAATCATAACTCGATTCATCATGCCAAGAACAATGCTAACAGATAAACGGTGGGAAAAGCTACTACAAATAATGAAAAATACCGGCCGAGTTTATAATAAATCCGAGCATCGGATGACGTTTGAAGGGATCCT